>NZ_HF990971.1:0-38210 GCF_000432295.1 Bacteroides sp. CAG:189 | reverse complement strand
TTTCTTTATATATAAATATTAATGCCAAATACTGACATTGATAGCTGTTTCCGTTTATAGTCTGTATAACTACCACTATATGACTGTATTAACGACTTTAATAATGGATTTAAGTCTATGAATAGGGACTGTTCCGATTCTCTCTTTATATATAAATACTAAAGCCAAATATCATTATTGATAGCTATTCCACTTTATAATCTGTATAACTGACACTATATGAATATGTTACTGTATTTAATGCAGTGAATAGGTCTGAAAGAGTGCTACCACTTCATTTTCCCTTTATATATAAATACAACTCCATTCTTCCCAATCCAATACCTATTCCCATTATAAAATCGTATATCTGTTTATATATCAAAACTTTATAGCATCTATAAAAAGCAAACAGCCAAAATATGTTAAAATGATTGTCCCCTATAAACTTCCTTCTTCACTACATATATTAGAGTGTTACCGTTCAATGACGGTTGAATGGTAATAAAAAATGGACGGATTAAAATTAAATTTTGAGTGTCTTTTGATATATAACAAAGAAAGGAAATTTTAAATGGAAAAAAAGGCGATTATTCTAAGTAGGGTCAGTTCTTTGCACCAAACGTTGGAGCAACAAACGGAAGCAGTCCTTAAAGAGGTAAAGAATGACGGTTACACCGATGACAACATCATTATCATTGAGGATAAGGAATCAGCTATCAAACTTTCAGAGGAAGAACGCAACGGTCTGAACAAAATGAAGGAGTACATCAAAAACGATTCTTCCATCAATGCCGTATATCTTTATGAATTAAGCCGTTTGAGCCGCCGTCAGACAGTCCTTTTTAGTATTAGGGATTTTCTGATAGAACGTCAGATACAGCTAATCTGTATCAACCCTTCGATGAGGCTGTTGGATGCGAACGGTAAAATGTCCCAAACCGCATCTTTGATGTTCTCCATCTTTTCCTCATTCTGTGAAACGGAAATGGAGCTGAAGAAAGACAGAATGATGAGGGGGAGGCGTTACAACATCTCAATCGGCAAAATCGGAGGCGGTCGCCCTCCTTATGGGTATTCGATAGACAGAGAAAAATACTACATCATCAACCCTGAACAGTCGGAAGTCGTAAAGCGTTTCTATCTCCGATACTCAAAAGGCGATACCACCATTGCGGACATTGCAAAGGAACTGAAAGAGGAAGGACTTTTCCCTAAAACGTCATTCGACACCCTCCAACAGAATCTGTTGAGGTGGTTGGAAAGGGAGTTCTATGTGGGCATCCACCCCTATCCTCAAATAATTTCGCAGTCCCTTTTCGACAAAGTACAGTCAGTGAGGAAGAAACGGAAGAGCGCACCCAAAAAGAAATACAACAACCGTTTTCTTCTCAAAGGACTGGTTTTTGACGGTGGCAGCGGTCGCAGACTTTGCGGTTGGTATGGAGGGGACGGTTATATCCTCACCCATTCAAAAGGAGAGGGGATGATGATAAAAAGGAAACTCATAGACCCTTTGGTTTGGGAGTATGCCAAAAAGATGTACCGTAAGCATCTGATGAATCCGACCATCATGAAACGCCAACTTCAAAAGGATTTGACCGTCATAACCAAAAAGGTCGATACAATCCGAAATGAAATCCAATCTTTAAGGGATAAGACGGATAAGGTCGAGGAACGGATGATTTTCGGAAACCTCTCCACTAAAAGGGGGGAGGAACTCATCGAAAACCTCAAAGACCAACTTTCCGAAAAGGAACGGCGTTTAATGGAACTGACGAATGAAACGGTCATTAAACAGCAACAAATGATAGAAGCCGACTTTATGGGGGACTTCAACGAAGAAACGATGTCGTTGGATGATAAAATAGCAATCGTCAAAAAGGTAGTGAAGAAAATAACCATCATCCGCACTTTGAAATTCACCGCCCATATATCCATCTTCAACCATATCAATGACGTTGTATCGGTATATGAGGTAAAAGGGAGACGCCACACTTCAACACTGATTGAGGAGTACAGACGGAAAGACGAACGGTGAGACCCTATTAAAACCGAAACCATATTAATTTAACATTGAATATCGGATTAATTTTCAGTGCAAAACATATTAATCTAAGGTTTTATGTTAAACTAATATGGCGGTTTTGTTATATATATCCAAATAAGCATAAAGCATTATGGACAAGGTAGTTATATTGGCAAGGGTGAGCACGGACAAACAGCAGTACGAAAGGCAGATAGTGGAGCTTACGGACTACTGCGACCGAATGAATTGGGAAGTGTCGGAAGTGTTCGCGAACAAAGTCAGTGGAGCGTTGAAGATAGAGGAAAGAGAGGAGATACAGAATTTGGTAGCCTATGTAAAGGAGAACAGGATAAAAAGGGTTGTCTGTTTGGAAATCAGCCGAATAGGGCGCAATACATTGGAAGCCTTAAAGGTAATCCAGTTCCTAACCGACAACGGTGTCAGTTTGTATGTGAAGAACTATAATTTGGAAACATTGGACGGTAACGGAAAAATCAATCCCATAACCAACCTTATTTGCACTATTCTGTTGGAAATAGCGTCAATGGAACGGCTGACGATAAAGGAACGGATGGAAAGCGGAAGAAAACAGTATATAGACCATTGCCGAAAAGAGGGTATCAAAATGGGGCGACCCTCCACATACAGAAAGAGCAAAGAGGAATACAAAGCACAATACCCAAAAGAAATTGCCCTAATCCGTAAAGGGTTGTCATTGAAGAATATATCCGCTATTACGGGAACTGCTATAAATACCATTCGGAAAATCAGAGATACCGTCAGCCAATAATCAAATTCCACATACATTAAAGTGTTAAATATGTGTTAAAACAATATTTGCGATTAAAGTTGCGACCCTCATCCAATATGTTATAATGTAAGGGGTAAGAAAGCGACCGAAAGGAAGCCCCCAATAAAAAATTATTAACATATAAAAGCCAAATAAAAATGAGAAAGTCAGCAACAATCGCCAATGGTGAAATCGCAGAAGTCATTGAAACAGTAGTCGAGAACGGTATTAATTACGGTTCTCCCAACATTAAGATGATGAACGTCATCACCATCTACAAAAACAATGACTATAATACGGAACAGCACTTTTATATCAACGGTTACAAATTCCGTATGGACGAAATGATGCGTTGCTCCATCAAACGCTACCTTATGGAAGTGATACCTTTCTATAAGGGAAAGGGGGACATCGACAGAATGCTCACCCAAAACATCAATTTCAAAATCGGCAGTGATGCGCCCGACTACCTTAAAATCCGGATGAAACAGCAAACGACCCTTGTGAGGGGGCTGATAAAGGCTATCTGTGAATCAACCGACCCTCAAAACGAACTGACAGCCATTTTCGGAGAAACCAGATATGACAAGATATTCTTGTCCGATGAGTTCAGAGGGGAAATCGTCTGCAATTGGAAAAGCGAATGGAAAAAGGACTATTCATCAACCAAATACAAACTCTAAAAACAGAACAGCAATGAAAGAGACCAAAGACCAAAAGATAGAACGGTTGGAAAAGATTATCGGTGAGCAAAAAGCGGAACTGACGGAAGTTAAAAAGGACAGAAAACGGCTCAATTATGCCGTTAAGAGATTGGAGAAAAAGAGAGAACAGCTTTCTCTCCAATCCTCAAAAGAGGATACCGCAAAAATTAAGGAGTTGGAGAAACAGACACTATCCAATCAATCGGAAATAGACAGCCTTATCCGTCAAAATAGGAAACTGAAAAAAGAAAATGAAGATTTAACCAATGCGCTGAATGAAGCCAACAGACAGTTAAAGGATTATCTATGGGAAAAGGATGAGAATAATTGGCGATTGCTTAACTTTATGAGTGGATTTGAGAGGGATAAATGGGGACAGTTGTTTTTCGATGTCGATACCCTTATAACAAGGATTAATCCGTTAAATGGCAATTTCCCGACCTCTGAACAAGAAACAGCAATAACTAACATTCTTAAAGACACCCCTCAATATGAAGAAATACGGAAAAGGATTGAACCGTTGAAACAAAGGATTAAAGAGGAAGATTATGAAGCTACAATGCTATTCTATTCCGAATGTAAAAAGTTGATGGAGAATTATGTAAATGTTTTCTTTGAGAATTGAGATGAATGGGGCTGTTATTATTTGAGAAATACCAAATAAATTTTGTCATATATGGAAGCATTGAATATCTATTTGCAGATGAAACTTACAAAAGAGAAAAAACATATTGTAACGGAAGCGGTTGAAAGTCCCAACGAAATGGGAAGCGTTCCTTTATTTGATATTGCTTTTGATAAGGTCGAATGGGATATTACGGAAGAAAACATAGAAAAACATAGAGATGACATAGACACTTTCGGTGCGGTAGCCGTTTATGCAATGTACGATAACGGTGATTTTGAGTGTTGTGTAGTTGCGGACGGTGATGTTGCCGATATGCTTTATGACGCTATCCCCTTTATCAAAAGACATAAATCCGAAAAGGTTGATGTTTTCATTTCATCCGAATTTAAGGTGTACGGTACACCGAAAGAATATTTTGAATTGGGACAGGAATTAGGGCAAGCCCTTAACGCATATACAGGTGCGGACGAGTTCTGTTATATATGGAATTTGAATACGGACATAATTGTAAGGGTAAAAATGAGCGGGCACACAGATATTTTCGCAATCAACAAAAAAGGATATTACGATGACTGTTGTCTGTCCGAAAAGCAATTCAAGGAATTGATTGGACAGACAAAAAAGAAAAGGGAGCAACCACCGATTCAAACTACATCATAAACCATTAAAACAGAAAGAAAACGGATAGATTAGTGCTTATCCGTTTCTTTTTTGGACGATTATTGCTAATTTTGCAGAAAAGAAAAAATTATGGAAGAAGAAGAATTTAACGAACTCTATAAATATCGGAGTTTATCGAACCTAAAACGGTTTTTGGACATTCTGATGAACCGCAGACTGTATGCGTCAAAGTATTTAGACCTCAACGACCCGATGGAGGGCTTTTTCTCATACGCTCCGGATGTTCCCTCCCCGATTATTTCCCAACTAAGGGATGAGAGGGCTAAAACGTTGATTTGTTCATTGTCAAAAACGTATGACAACGGACTTATGTGGACTATGTATGGGGACGAGCATAAAGGATGTTGCATAGAATTAAAGGTAACTTCTCCCAATTGGGAAAGAATAGACGTGAATTATGCGAATATGAGTACCGTTGTCAGTAACCGCAATGCCTCTATTCAGACTATTTTGGGTACTAAGTCCGTACAATGGCAACATGAAGAAGAAGTCAGATACATCAATACAGACCCTAAAAGTCCGTATCTGAAAATTGAAATAGAGAGAATTTATTTTGGAATAAAAGTCAGCAGAGGTGATTTCAGTTTCTATAAAAATCTTATTGACACTATAAACAAAAGCAATCCTAAGAAGAAACCGATTGATTGTGTACATCTGAAAAGATGTAATATTGATTTCGGTTTTCTATAAACCATTGAAAGAGGGAATAGTAATGTTTCCTCTTTTTTAATCCCCTTAATGTCAATAATATATTTCGTCAAGCGTTGGGATATTCAACGCTTTTTCGTAATTTTGCGGTCGTAAAACAAAAAAGGAATGCCTATGATGTGAATTATCCGTTAAAGACATAAAGATAAAGAAGCGTTAGCTTTATTCTTGCACTCTGAAAATTGGGGAATTGGAAGAATGCTGCAAAGAGTAAAAGTTGATGCCTGCGCCTATGGCGTGGGCTTTTACTCGTATATTGCAGCAAAAGGTTATCCCCAATACCGACAGAGTGCGTAGACGAAGTTATAAGTCCACGTTTTTTTATTGTCTTATTCCGACCTTTGGACTACCCAACAAAAACAATTCATTCAAACAATAACAACAAAAAAGAAAAAGACAATGAAAACATTAAGGTTTATCGGTATGGCTCTGTTAGCCATAGTTTTATGTGTGAATTTCACAGCTTGTTCTGAGGATGACGGGAATGAAACAAGCTCAACTAACTACTTGGCAGGCACTACATGGAAAGTCGTTTCTGTATCTCCAAATGACGTATTGGGTCTTGAAGGAGTAAACTTTACATTCCACCCTAACTTGTCTTTTACGACTTCCCCTGAAGTTGAGGACATCTTCGATAGATATTTGGTTAATGGCGATAAATTGCTACTGGGTTATTCTAGTGATTATAACGATTACGTAGAGGGTACATTGACAATTAACGATAATACTGCAACTTATACATTCTACGAACCTTATTCAGACTGTTATTATACAGGGACTTTGACTTTGGTTTCGGGTTCTATCGGTGCACAATAATCGCAACTTTCTGAACCTGTGTAGGGAATATTTCTGTTATGAAAGAGGGCATTTCACAGTGTCCTCTTTTTTTATTCTCAAAACTTACTCAATACCAACCAATTCATTCAATTAATAAATCTATTTCAAAGAACGCCTTTTTTCATATACAGTTAAATTGTTGAATGAATAGCCGCTATCGTCTTTGCAATGTCCGAAAGTATCATCGCTTCATAAAACGAAAAGATAATGGATTTTGGATAATGGTGTGAATAAATCCATTGCAAATTCCTTTCTTCCCATCCGAACAGCCCTATTGTGTTCTTTCTATCGTAATCCCTTATATGAGGCAACGGCTCAAACGGCAATATCGGATTGACCAAATATTTCCGTTTATAGTGTCGGATAGGCTCTACAAAGCTATTCGTATTGAAGTCGCCAATCAATATATCGGGATTGACTGATTTACAGATATTTTCAACAGTCTGTTTCCTAATGTTTTTGGGTATATCGTCTATTACCACTATCGGCTCTACATTGTAGAGGTTGGACGGAAAGGCATTGAATATCTTTTCGTTATCATAGCCACATTTACAAATGATTAATACTGTTTCTGACATTGCTCTTATTTTTAGCGTTGATATTTTATTCTTTGATTGACAGCCCTATTTCGTTTTTAGGGTCGCTCTTTCACTATATATAAGAAAAAACAGTCTAAAATATAATGGAAATGATAACTTTATTTTGACGGAATCCAATGCCTCTTTAACAGTGGTATAGACAAAAGCCAAAGAAAACTTCTCTATCTCTCTTTCCAATATTTCAAAGAACTCTCTTTTATTACCATTCAATCGTCATTGAACGCTAACACTCTAATATATGTATCGAAGATTGAAGTTTATAGGGGATAATCATTTTAACATATTTTGGCTATCCACTTTTGCAAATGCTATAAAATATTGATATATAAATAGATATACGATTTTATAATGAAAATAGGTATTGGATTGAGAAAAATGGAATTGTATCTATATATAAAGAGAGAATGGGAACAGTCCTCATTTATAGACCTAAATCCATTATTAAAGTCGGTAATGTAGTCATATAGTGGTAATTATACTGATTATAAAGGAAAACAGCTATCAATGTCGGTATTTGGCATTAATATTTATATATAAAAAGAAAATGAAGTGCCAACACTCTTTCAGACCTAATTTCATTATTAGATGAAATAATGTATTGATATAATGGAAGTTATATGGATTATAAACGGAATAGGTATGATTAGAGAAAAGAGTATTGGTTTAAAAGAATTGAATTGTTAAAAAAAGGTTGCAACCGCCATTAATCACTATTACCGTTCAATATTCGATACTTTTCTAATAATGAATCTTTTAATGTCAATACCCTTTCAATGGCTTCTAACTTTACCTCAAAATACCTTCATTTGAAAAACCTTCAAAAACCCTCAAATTTGTCTATATAACTATCATATAATCAGTTGTATACACTGAATAAGTCGTTAAACTATATTTTTCCTATGCTTTTATTTGAAGAAAATCCGCAGGCATTGGAACGGCATAAGGTTCCTTGCAGGACACGAGCAGTAGCGGAGCGTCCGGATCATTATGTAATTCCGGTGGTATTCCATATTTTTGGTGTGGATTTTAACGGGGCTACCATTAATGATGAGATTATAAAGGATGCTTTAAGGAAAACGAATGAAGATTTTCAAGGTGTAACGACGAATACCGGAGATGATAATCCGGATTTTAATATGAGGCAGGCCAATATGAATATTACTTTTAAATTGGCAGAAAAAGGACCTCAGGGAGAGGCGACTACCGGTATTTTGTACCATCGTCTCGAAAGTGGATTTGGTAATTATTATGCACCGCGTATGGCTTTGTATGCATGGGATAATCATAAATATATGAATGTGTATGTAATGAATGATCTTTATGGGGACGGAGTGACTAATAATTCGGGTGTTTCCTGGTATCCGGATATCGAAATGACGGATGAGAATTTGGCACGTGTGGTATATAACGGTGCATATATCGGTACGAATACGGGTGAGAATTTTCGGCGTGTACTGACTCATGAATTCGGACATTTTTTGAATCTTGCACATACCTTTGATGATAATAGCGGAGCATGGCCCGACGGATGTAACCTGAATAAAGCGGGAGAACCTAATCCGGGAGACTGGGTGGAAGATACTCCTAAGGCCGATCAACCGTTGATGGGGGCAACAGACCGGAACTGTGAAGGAGATTTGACGAATTGGACCAATTATATGAATTATTCTTATGTGCGTACTTCCATGTTTACTAAAGGACAGGTGGATAGGATGTTGGATGCTTTGGATCATTCGGCACGCATAGAGTTATGGCAGGAGGATACTTATAAGCAAGTCTTTTTTACAGACAATAAAACAAAACGCATTGCACTTTCTAATAGGGGAGATATTTTGGAGGCTCCGGCCAATGACGGATCTTTTGATGGAAGTTTTGACTTTACATTGATGAATGGTACGTTGGCTAATAAGGATTTTGTGTATAATACCGATTTTACAGTGGAAGGATTACCGGAAGGATTGACTGCAAAATTACAACGAGTGAATGATACGCGACTAACACTGTCTTTTGAGGGGAAGGCCATATCTAATGACCAAAATATAAATTTATATGTGATCTTCAAAAATGGTATGTTGTCCAGTGGTGAATTATATGATTGTAAATTACCCGTAACTTTGGAATGCCGGGCATCTTATGCCATTAAATATGTTGATTGTGAGGATATTCGTATATCTTCGGCTTATGGTTGGGAGTTTCTTCAGTTGGATTCCAGATATGAACATTCGGACTTTGGTTTGATGTGGAATAATAATGCCGGAAATTATTATGGATATTTGTTTATCGAATCATATGGTAAGGAAATGATGGGAGCAAGAACCAACTTGACTGTAGTCGATTATGGTGAGGAGATCGGTGCTTCGTCTACGTGGTCAACGGGGATTGATCAATATCCTAATCTTGGAACTTTAGTTTCTAAAGGCTATGACGCTTGGAAAGGTAAAATAGCATTTGTGGGCATTCAGTTTGAAGGTACTCTTCCGGGCGAGACACTATATGGCTGGATGAGGGTATCGGTTGCCGATGACGGAAATTCCTTCACTCTCCTTGATTATGCTTTCAATGAGGCACCTGGAGAGACAATTATGGCGGGTCAAAAAGGGAAAACTCTGTCTAAAGCAGAGGTGGTATACGGAGGAACATCGGTGACGGAAGACAGCGAACTGAATGATGGAACCATTACCCAGACCGTTAATCTTGTTATTATGGGAGACAATACATTCAAAAGGACCGGTGAGTTGGCGATGGGAACGGATTATCGGATGACTGTTCCTACGGGATTGGTATCCAAATTAGAAGTTGTTTCCGCTAAAAAAGCAATTTTATCTTTTACTGGGAAAGCGGAACATCATGATGCCAAGGATCTTGATATTTCAGAATTGACATTGGAGCCGATGATATTCACTCACTCGGATATATCTAATTTGTCTTTACAGTTGACTTTTAATTTCCTTGATTCTTATAAGATTATTGTTGAAGATTTGCAGATAGGTGCCGGTGCTGATTATGGAAGTTGGACCTATTTTACGGCTCCTATTGTGTCGGAAAATGCTTATGGGGCGTGGGAGTTTGCTGCGCGGCATTTAAAACTGGAAACCTATATGAAACCAATGGTCTGCCTGTCGAATACAAGGAATATTGCTCCTTTAGCTAAGGGGACTATAATAGGGGACAATTCTAATTGGGTCGTTCCCGGTACATATCCTGATCAATTGGATATTGCTACACGGGAGTATACTGATTGGTGTGGTAAGACGGCATACGCCGGTTTCTGTTTCGAATATTTGGGCAAAGATTTATATGGTTGGTTTGAAATCACAGTGGCGGAAGACGGATCTTATTTCACAATAGATAAATATGGATATAATGAAAATCCGGGTCAATCAATTCTTGCTGGAGAGGCGAAAGGTGACGGGGGGACCGGTTTGCAGAAAGATGTAGAACTTGATGGAATTCTTTTATCTCCCAATCCGGTTCATGAGCAATTGAGCGTAATGGCTCCGGCAAATACACGGATTATGATTTATAATGCTTCAGGAATGATAGTATGGAATGGTACTATGGAAAATGATCAGACGATAATTCCGGTATCTTCATGGGACAAAGGTTTCTACTTCGTTCGTTTATCTAAGAATGGAATAAATGTAGTGGAGAAGATAATTGTCAGATAAGAGTAAGAAGGGTACATTAAAAAAAATCCGCTTCACAAATCATTATAAATTTTTGTATTCAGATTTATGATGATTCATGAAGCGGATTTTTTGAATAAAACCGGTTTATATGATTTCGATGCCTTGTTCTTTGCAAAGCTGTAATCCCAAATCCTTTAGCTTGAATTTCTGTATTTTACCACTTCCTGTCATTGGAAATTCATCGATAAAGAATACATATTTAGGGATTTTATAACGGGATATTTTGTTTTTGCAGAATTCTCTTACATCCGATTCGTGCATTTTCACTCCTTCATGGAGAATGATGAAAGCACCTACGGCTTCACCATATTTCTTGGAGGGGATACCTGCAACCTGTACATCTTTTACTCCTTCGAGTTTGTAGAGGAATTCTTCTATTTCACGCGGATAAATATTTTCTCCTCCACGAATAATCATATCTTTAATGCGTCCTGTGATACGGTAATTCCCATCTTCATCTTTGATACCAAGATCACCCGAATGCAGGAAGTTGTTTTTATCGAGTACTTCCGCCGTAGCTTCCGGGTTCTTATAATATCCTTTCATGGTGTTGTATCCACGATTACACATTTCGCCTTGTACGCCTATGGGACATTCTTCTCCTGTTTCCGGATCGATAACTTTTACTTCCGTAAATTCGAAATCACGTCCTACAGTATTACAACGGACATCAAACGGGTCGTCAATACGGGAGGCTGTCATGCCCGGAGCGGTTTCGGTGAGCCCATATACGCTGGTCACTTTCATGTACATTTTCTCTTCTACCTGTTTCATCAGTTCGACGGGACAAAGCGAACCTGCCATAATTCCTGTGCGGAGACTGGACATATCGAACATGTCGAACATCGGATGATGCAGTTCGGCTATGAACATGGTAGGAACTCCGTAGAGTGCGGTACAGCGTTCTTTGTGAATGGATGCCAGTACTACAAGCGGATCGAAACGTTCTACCATCACTTGGGTACAACCATGGGTCAGGCAGTTCATGGTGGCTAATACTACACCAAAACAATGGAATAGAGGGACACAGCAACATAATTTATCGTCTGCCGTGAATTTCATGTGCTCACCGGTAAGAAATCCGTTATTGCTGATATTGTAGTGGGTGAGCATTACTCCTTTAGGAAAACCGGTGGTTCCCGATGTGTATTGCATATTTACCACATCGTGGCAATCTACCTGGTTCTTGAGTTGGGTTAACTCTTTATCTTCTACATTATTTCCCAACAGAAGAATTTCTGCGGTATTGTACATACCTCTGTATTTCTCTTGCCCAACGTAGATAACGTTTTTCATATATGGGAAGCGTTCGCTTTTCAAATGACCGCGTTCGCAAGTTTTAAGTTCCGGGAGCATGGTGTAGGTCATTTGTACGAAATCACTGTCTTTTTCACCGTTTACGATGCAGAGTGTATGCATGTCGGAATTCTGGCAAAGATATTCCAGTTCCGCTTGTTTGTAATTGGTATTTACCGTTACATAAACGGCACCTATCTTTGCACAGGCATATAATAGAGTAAGCCAGTCGGGAACGTTTGCCGCCCAAATGCCAACGTGCGTTCCTCTTTCTACTCCGATGGCGATAAGTCCCTTTGCCATATCGTCTACACGGTGGTTGAACTGTTTCCATGTAAAGCGAAGGTTCCGGTCGGAGTATACTATATATTCTTTGTCAGGGGTTGTTTCTGCCCAATGCTCAAGCCATTGACCAAGAGTTCGATTGTATAATTGCATAATTAATGATTAAGAAAGGAAAGGGGGAAGAATGGAGATGGGAGAGGTAAGCTGCGCTATCATGCTGCATAGTACTTCTCTATTCTCCCATCTCCATTTTCCCATCTTTTTTAAATAGGTGTATAAATTACTGCCAGGATTTTTGCAGCCTGACCTTCGTAGGCATGTACGTGGTGAGGGACGATGGAATCATAATAAATGCTGTCTCCTTCTTCGAGCAGATAGGTGGCTTTGCCATAGCTGATTTCCATAATGCCTTCCATTACAATAATGAATTCTTCTCCTTCATGAGAGGAAAGAACAAAATCATTGTCCGATGTCGGAGCTACATCGATAATGAATGGCTCCATATGGCGGTCCGCTTTCGATTTTGACAAAGAATGGTACTCCATATGCTTACGCGAGTGAATGGCATTGTTGGAGAAACTGATTGTATCTTTTGCCTCCTCCTTGCGACATACCACAGGCCCTGTTTCGTCCTGATCGTCAAGAAATGTTCCGAGACGTACCCCCAATACGCGGGCTATTTTGATAAGCGGAGCCAAAGAGGGGAGATCGATATTTCCTTCAATACGTTCCACCTGTTCGATAGCCAAACCGGAGCGCTGGGCCAGTTCTTCTATGGTAATCGATTTGTCTTCGCGGAGTGCTTTGATTTTTTCTCCGACAATCTTGCTTGTATCCATATTGATAGTATTTAATCTTAATAAGGTTATAATTTAAAATCGTTAGGGTGCAAAAATAACAAATTCTTTATATCGCAGCAATTATAATAGTGAAAAATGTCAATTTTGCACAGAATAACAAAAGGCCGTTTCCTTTTGTAAGGGAACGGCCTTTTCAATTTTGTTCAGAACAAATAGATTACTTACGCAATCCAAGAGTTTTGATGATAGCACGATATCTTTCGATATCTTTTGCCTTCAAGTAGTCGAGCAAGCGACGACGCTTACCTACCAACATTGTCAAAGCTCTTTCTGTACTATAATCTTTTCTGTTGAGCTTCATGTGCTCAGTCAGGTGAGAAATACGGTATGAAAACAAAGCTATCTGCGCCTCAGCTGAGCCAGTATCAGAGTTAGACTTTCCGTACTTTTCAAAGATTTCTTGCTTTTTAGCAGCATCTAAATACATAATTCTTAGATTTTTTAAATATATAAAATTTTTCTTTTGAGCGTGCAAAGATAGCCATTATCTTTATATCTCACAACGTTTTGCAGGAAATATTTTGTTGTATAGTATATATTTTCTAATCCATTTTCGTACCTTTGTGCCCAAATAATAGGTATTATATGCAAAATATTAGAAACATTGCAATTATTGCCCATGTTGACCATGGGAAAACGACGTTAGTCGACAAGATGCTTTTGGCCGGAAATTTATTCCGTGACAATCAGACGAACGGTGAACTAATTCTGGATAACAATGACTTGGAACGCGAACGGGGGATTACGATTCTTTCTAAAAACGTTTCTATCACTTATAACGGAACTAAGATTAACATTATTGATACTCCGGGGCACAGTGACTTCGGTGGCGAAGTAGAACGTGTACTTAATATGGCTGACGGGTGCATCCTGTTAGTGGATGCTTTTGAAGGGCCGATGCCTCAGACGCGTTTTGTGTTGCAGAAAGCGTTGGAAATCGGTTTGAAACCCATCGTTGTGATAAATAAGGTGGATAAGCCGAACTGTCGTCCGGACGAAGTTCATGAGATGGTATTTGATCTCATGTTCAGCTTGGATGCGACGGAAGAACAGCTTGATTTTCCAACCATCTATGGTTCGGCTAAGAATGGTTGGATGAGTACTGACTGGCAAAAGCCTACAGAATCTATCACTCCGTTGCTGGATTGCATTGTCGAGAACATCCCGGCTCCTACACAATTGGACGGTACACCTCAGATGCTGATTACCTCACTCGATTATTCTTCATATACAGGTCGTATTGCAGTAGGCCGTGTGCATCGTGGTACTTTAAAAGAAGGCATGAATGTATCGTTGGCTAAACGGGACGGTAGTTTTGTAAAGACAAAAATCAAGGAGGTACATGTTTTTGAGGGACTGGGACGCGTGAAAACGACCGAGGTTTCTTCCGGTGACATCTGTGCTTTGGTGGGTATCGACGGTTTTGAGATTGGTGATACTATCTGTGACTATGAAAATCCGGAAGCATTGCCGCCTATCGCTATCGATGAGCCTACGATGAGTATGTTGTTTGCTATCAACGATTCTCCGTTCTTCGGAAAGGAGGGTAAATTCGTGACTTCACGCCATATTCATGACCGCTTGATGAAAGAGTTGGATAAGAATCTGGCGCTTCGTGTTCGTAAGAGTGAAGAAGATGGTAAATGGGTGGTTTCCGGTCGTGGTGTGCTCCATCTGTCTGTGCTTATCGAGACGATGCGTCGTGAGGGATATGAGTTGCAGGTAGGTCAGCCGCAGGTTATCTATAAAGAGATCGACGGTGTGAAGTGCGAGCCTATCGAAGAATTGACAGTCAATGTGCCGGAAGAATATTCAAGTAAAATAATCGATATGGTGACTCGTCGTAAGGGCGAAATGACGATGATGGAAAGCAACGGTGAACGGGTAAATTTGGAGTTCGATATGCCGTCACGCGGTATTATCGGTTTGCGTACCAATGTGTTGACTGCTTCTGCCGGTGAAGCGATCATGGCTCACCGCTTCAAAGAATATCAACCGTACAAAGGAGAAATAGAACGTCGTACTAATGGTTCTATTATCGCTATGGAGAGCGGAACGGCATTTGCTTATGCTATTGATAAGTTGCAGGATCGCGGTAAGTTCTTTATTTTCCCGCAAGAAGAGGTATATGCCGGACAGGTAGTCGGAGAGCATTCTCATGATAATGATTTGGTGGTAAATGTCACTAAATCGAAGAAACTGACCAATATGCGTGCTTCCGGTTCGGATGAAAAAGTCCGTTTGATTCCTCCCGTGCAGTTTTCTTTGGAAGAAGCCTTGGAATATATCAAGGAAGATGAATATGTAGAGGTAACTCCGAAAGCAATGCGTATGCGCAAAGTGATTCTGGACGAGACAGAGCGTAAGCGCGCGAACAAGAATTGATATTTTACAATATAGTAAGTAAAAGCCTGACAGAATACCATTTGCCAGGCTTTTCTTTTTTTAGAACGCTTTTTTAATATGACAATACTGTAACATTTTGATATTTTAAATATTGGACACTTGATGGATTTAAAATATTACATAACTTTGTAGAGTAATCTTTAAAAACATTATAATTATGAGGAAATTATTACTTTCATTATTTACAGTAGTTGCTGCTTTGAGTATGGCAAATGCAGGAGAAGTAACTTTTGATTTGACAAAACCTGACTTGTTTGGTTTTGCGGTGCCGGCTGCATCTTCGGGAACAGATCTTAATGATGGTACTTTGGAGGCAGGTAATGTCGTTATTACTTCGAAAAAGGTAGCTAAGAATGATACTCGTTTCTGGGCCCTTAACACAGGAACGGTTGAAGGGCTTCGTGGGTATAAAACTTCAACTTTGACATTTTCTACTACTAATGGTGAGATTATTACCGAAATTAAGTTTGAAGGTGCGGCTATTTCTGCTAAACACCTTACATTTGATAATGGATCTTACACAAGTCCTACATGGATCGGTTCGGAAGGTGTAGTTGTATTGACTTTTGCTGATACAGGTAAAATTAGTGCAATAACAGTTACAACAGCTTCTGCAACTGGTGTTCAAGAACCAAGATTTTCACTTGCTGAAGGTACTTATTATGTAGCTCAGGAGGTTGAATTGTCTTGCGGAACAGTGGATGCTACTATTCACTATACAACTGACAATAGTGATCCTACTACATCTTCTGCTACTTATAGTGATCCTATCAAAATAGAAACCACCACGACAATTAAAGCTATTGCAGTGAAAGGTGGTGACAAGAGTGATATTGCTTCTGCTACTTATACAATTGCTGAGCCTGCAACGGTTGAAAATATAGCTGCTTTTAATGAATTGTCTAAAGAAACTGTTGTTAAGTTTGTCAATCCGGTTAATGTTATTTATCAAAATGATGTATATTTGTTTGTTCAAGATGCAACTGGGGCACTTCAGATTTATGGAACGATTGGACAAACATATAAGAATGGTAATGTAATTCCTGCTGGTTTTATGGGTACAGTTGATGTGTATAGTGGACTTATCCAGATGAAACCTATGATGGAAACGTTTGAGCCTGCTGCTGATGGTGCGGTTATTGAGCCGGTTATAGTTACGAGTCAGGAAGTAAGTGATAATATGGTGAACAAGTTGGTGAAGATAATGAACGCTACTTTAACTCTTGATGACGGTAAGAGTAAAAATTATACTTTGACCGATGATAAAGGGCAAATAGCTGTTTATGATCGTTTTAAAGGGGTTACGGTGCCAGATCTTGAGAAAAAGTATGATATTACAGCTATTGTGAATATCTTTAATGGAGCCATTCAGTTGTTCCCGATAGAATATAAGGAATCCGAAGGTGGTGTAGGTTTTGCTGATGTTGAAAGTGCTTCTTCAATTGTTGCCGCCGGTGATAAAGCTATCAATATCGATGCTGCTGAAAATGCCCAAGTACTTGTAGTGAATGCAGTCGGACAGGTGGTTGCGAATAAGGCGATTACTGCCGGTGCTAATACCATTGATGTGCCTGCCGGTTTTTATGTTGTTAGAGTGAATAATGCTGTAACAAAAGTTATTATTAAGTAAATGACACATATGTGTAAAAGTAAACAGACTGTTTTTATTCAATTGGGAGACGATTCTGAAAAATTGAATAAATAAAAATATGTTTTCTGATAAAGAGCCTGGTATGCTGATTGCATCCGGGCTCTTTTTATTGTTGTTTTAAAATAGTTTCTCCAGGAATTCCACCTCTACAATGCGTAAACTATTTTTTCCTTTGGCTTTTTTATCAATTTCACCGGTTGTTCCGCCTGCCACCTCTACGATTTGCCCGAAAGCATCTTTGTCTGTTATGCTGCCCTTTAAACGGATTGTTATTTTATCTGAGCGAATCGGTCGTATTGGTTGAAGGTGTATGTATCCTAAGCTTTTGTCTGTGTCACCTTCCCAAATTTTAGTATCTCCGGCATATATTTCCAATGGATAACTGCGAGATCGCCAGCCACTGAGTTTTATACAGATATCATCAATTTTCGCTTCTCGTTCCAGAGTATAAGTGATCCAGGCATTGCTTAATTCTCCGTCATTACACCATTCGCTCAGCTCGTTGTCATCGTAACTTTTCTCTACATCCTGCAGGTTGGAGCCGGCGGTGGCTTTGACAATCGTTACTTCCCTTTTAGTATCTATATAAGAAGGAGTCAATGGTGTTTCACCTTTGTCAAGTCTGCCTTTCAGTGTCGCTTGCGGCAAGTATTCACTCAGACCGTCTGTAACTTTTACAGGAATGGTTTTTAAGGTAACTGATGCAGTGGGTAAACCTTCTGCTTGGGCAGTGACAGTGATTTTTCCGGCTTTGGTGGTACTACGGATTAATACCCGGTTGACTCCGCATTCCATCGGCAGATTTTTGTTTAAGATATAGTTTTCTTCCCCTTGGGCAATACCTCCCCGCCATTCGCCTTCACCATCTAAAATGAATTTCACTGTACGATTGTCCAACGGGCAACGTCTCCCGTCTGCATCTACTACTTCTATCTGCAGGAGAGCCATGTCTGCACCGTCAGCATGAAAACCTTCGGGATTTTGTATAGTGGTTAGTTTTAGTGCGGCCGGTTCTCCGGTTGTATTCAAAGTATAACGACTTACTTCTTTATCTTTGATATAGCTGACCGCTTCTAATTTTCCGGGTTCGAAAGTTATGTTGTCAAAGGTAAAAAGGAAGTCATAATCACGTTTGCCTTTTCCTAAAGATTTTTCGTTTAGAAGTAGTTCCACCTCATCAGCGTTTGAAACCACATAGACGGGTTTTACAGTATTTTGAGGATAATTCCAATGTCCTATGATGTAAGTTTGATACATATCCGCATCTACCCAGCCGTTCCACATTACCTGATGGACAAAGAAACCGTCTTTGGGTATGCGCATGGCATCGGTTACACCGCTTCGGCGGTAGTTCTCCATCCCGCGGAAGTGGGTGTTCGAGTCGGAAAAGATAATTTTGGCACCGCCTGAACTCACCCTTGAACCTGTTCCCGGACGCTCGCGCCAATAGTCGTACCAGCGTCGGATTAGTTCTAAGGCGAATGAGTCTTGATTACGGTTGTAGGCACGTGCGTCTACTCTTTTTTTTATTTGGTTGGTGACTGTGGATTTATAAGAACCATTACTGTCTCCGTCTTTGTGGAACGGATATGAATATTCGTCCCAGTATTTGCGTAGGGCTTCGTCGCGGCAGTATTCGGTAGCCCACATGGGATGATTCTTGCTTTTGTTTATATAGAGCATCTCTCCACCATATTCCGCTTCACGGATGTCAAGCATCTCGCGTGAGCCGATGGCGCGTCCGCCGAAAGGATCGAACCTGTCACGGATAGCTTTCATTTCAATCATATGTTCGCGGCTGATTGATTCGTTGCCACATTCATAGAACAGAATGCTGGGGTTGTTGCGGTTGTAGACAATGGCGTCCTGCATGAGCTCGGTACGTTGTTCCCATTGACGACCTTGGCAATCTTTCTCGGCATCTCCGGCAGGCATGGCATGTATGAGGCCGACGCGATCACATGACTCTACATCCTGCTTCCAAGGAGTGACATGCATCCAACGGATCAGGTTGCCATTTCCTGCCACTACAAGATGATTGGAATAATCGCTCAACCATGCCGGTACGGAGATACCGACGGCAGGCCATTCGTTACTGGTACGTTGGGCATATCCTTTCATTTGAATAACGCGGTCGTTCAACCGGATTTTTCCTTCTCCGAAATAGGTTTTACGAAATCCTGTACGGGTAGATACTTCATCAAATACCCGGTTACGACTGTCCGTTAGCGTAGTTTTTACAGTGTAAAGATAGCCGTATCCCCAACTCCAGAAGTGCAGGTTATCTACTTCTGCAGAAGCTTTTGCCGTTTTTATTTCACCGGGATTCAAAGAGATATTTCCACCATTAAAGGTTTTTATTTCATTTCCGTCGGTATCGGTCAGGGTCACCCGGTAACTAAAGTCTCGCTTTTCGGGGCTATCGTTTTTTATTTCCGATTCAGCGTGTATGGTGGCTTTGCGGCCTTTAATGTCGAAGTCTGTGGCATAAATATATACACCGGTTGTTTTTAGGGAGCTGTACAAAGGTAATGTTTGATAGACTTTATCCGTGACGTGAAGGAATACATTCTTGGGGATTCCACCGTAATTGGCGTTGAAATTACGGTCGTTCCACTGGAATTTTGTATTGCTTTTCTTTTCACGATATTGCCAGTTGTTGTCGATGCGTACAGCCAGGACATTGTCGCCCTTTTGCATATAAGGGGTAAGGTCGAAGCCTACTGCCATAACACCGTTTTCGTGTAATCCTAAATGATGCCCGTTCAGATAAAAATCACCTGCCATACGTATACCTTCAAATTCAATAAAAACTTTTTTGTCCTTGCAGTCCTTCACCCGGAAGTGTTTTCTATACCAGACAATCGTATCGGTCAGTTGCTCGATGGAAAGTTTGAATGCCTCATCCTCGTTGAAGGCACGGGGTAGGGTTACCTGTAGCCAATGATTGTCATTATATTCCTGTTGATAAGCATTGGCATCATCTCCTATGTGCAGGCGCCATTCGCTGTTGAAGCTATACTTTTTGCGTTCGGTAGCAGTGATATTCAGGGTATACAATCCTAATAGCAGGCAGATAAGGAGGTTCGTTTTCAAATTCATGGAATTCGTATTTTTATGTTTCCGGGATTTTGGTCATTGGTCACAAAAATAACTGATTTCGTTTGTAGAAAGAGGCAAAGAAGAATGTAAAATTCTGCGGTTTTTGCTCTTTTATCTATAAAATATGTTTTCTCCGGAAGGGGGGGGAGCAGGTGCTTTTATGTGTTTTTTTCTATGTTAGTGTCCGATAATTAGTAATAAGTTATTGTGTTTTAGTGTTATAAGTGTCTAATGTGTTTTAGTGTACAAAGGAAAAGATTCTTATGTTATAGGATATATATTTCTTATATGCACAACATCCGGATGTTGTTGGTTAAAACACCTGGATGTTGTTACCCAAAACATCCGGATGTTGTGAGGACTAAAATATATACTTTCGCCTATCTATAATATATCTGACATAAATAGAGAAGTATTACGTTTTATATACAGTGATTATATAATGAGGCATTGTCTGATTTTATCAGATTCCCCCTTGCCATGGCAGGTCGGTAACCGGGTCATCTTCTAATTCGCCTTCGTCGGCTATTTTGATACTTAAGCCGGCGTCCGTACCGAAGTTGTCTATGTCACTGATGGCAATCATCGACCTGTAGTTTCGTTTGAAAGAACGGTTGTATTTCATGATTTCTTTTCCTTGACTTTCGTCTCCTTTAAAAAGCTCGACCTTGAAAGATACATTTTCAGAGAGTATGTTATTCGTTATAACTTTTCCGGTTAGAGATTTAAAAGAGACGTAGGTGTATTCTGTCTCATTCTTTTTCGGTGTCAATATCCATTTCGGAGAATCGTCCAATTGAATTTCCAGTCTGTAGTTCTCGTGCAAACCGTTTGCTATGAATTTAACGGCAAAATAGCGACGGTACAATTCTAGTTCATTGCCTGTGGTTTTTGTTTCCAATGAATCGATGACCCCGTGATATCGCTTGATGTAAGGGCGTGAGATACCATTTTGGTATTTTGTTCCTATTTTGCTGTTATCTGCATCGAAAAGGAAAAGTTGTGAACCATCTGGCTGGTCTGCAAGAAAGAATTGGTTCTTTATTTCTCCAAATACTTCTCCATTACGGTCGAGTGAGAAAGGACGTGCAAATTTGTTGTCTTTATGTTGTAGAGAATCTTTGGCATTCTCTATCATGGTGCAGGCGACACGGTATTTATAGCCGTCCAGCAGATTTAGCTTTAGGTTACTCACGTCGTCAAATATTCCGTAAGCATAAGGCTTGCTTTGCAGCCGGCCTCCTGTATCTCTGATCCATTGTGATACGGTGATACCATAGACTTCCCTTATCTGATCCGATGCACGTGACATTGGCGTTTCGGTAGTATTACATTCACCTCCGATGCTGAGAGCTACTTCCGAATAAGTTTCGGGCTTGTTTGTGATCTGTGACAGATCCTTGTCTT
This sequence comes from Bacteroides sp. CAG:189, assembly GCF_000432295.1. Taxonomy (NCBI): domain Bacteria; kingdom Pseudomonadati; phylum Bacteroidota; class Bacteroidia; order Bacteroidales; family Bacteroidaceae; genus Bacteroides; species Bacteroides sp. CAG:189. The sequence continues at coordinate 16,559 of NZ_HF990971.1, read as the reverse complement.
TAATACACGAGCTTAACATTGCAATAGTCAGAATGGCAGCTACGGATATTTTTTTTGAGTAATTCATGGTAATATTATGTTTTGTTGATTGTTTTAAGAAATTTCCTGGTATTCCGAATCAGTGGGCGAACCGGTTATTTCACCTTCGCCCATATGGATGTTACCTTCTCCGGTTGCCTGGTCTATATTGACGAATTTGATGATGTTCCGTTTGTTCCGTTTTAAGGTGATACTGGGGGAATTCTGATAGATAAGACGCCACTCATGGGTGGTTGAAGAGTAGTATTGCACGGTAATGCCTACCGATTCGCTGGCATTGATCGCGCCTCCCCAGCGATCGGCAGTTTTATTCAGTGCCAACAGGTGTTCTTCCGATTGTATGATGTTTTTTCCTCCGGTACCTGTGATATAGAAAGCCCGATTGGTACCGGATAAAGTTACTTCTATTTTATCTCCTTGAGGGATATCTTTGGATTCGAACAACAGGTTACAGTATGCCCGGCGCAACTCTATATTTACAATAACATGGGATTCGGTTGTTCGGGTAAGGTCAACCGTATTACTTCCATAATAGCGGTGATTGGATGGATATGGAAGTACCACTCCTTCTTCTGTTTCCGTATTGCCGGAGTATGCTCCTTGATAAAACTGGGTGTTGGTATCGAATGGAGTCAAGGATACTGTCAATTTATTGGTGACAGGCGCATAGATATTACCGTCTTTTGCCAAGGCAAAAGGACGACCGTATTTAGTGATTCCGTTTTCTGAAATGGAATAGGGAAGTTCGCTTTCTTCTAAGAAAGAACAGTCAAAGCGGTACTTATATCCATCGATGAGGCTAATGTCTATTTGGCTGACGTCGTTGAATAAGCCGGAAACATAGGGCTGGTAGCTTGTCAAGCCCTTGCCCTGCCAATATACATTGATGGCGTATAAACCGCGTGAGGTAGAACTGCTGGCACGTACCATCGGTATTTCGCTTTGTTCGATAGAAGGCTCTATGGCAAGGGAAATCTGAGAAGTGGTTTCTTGAATTTCCGGATAGTCTGCATTTTCATCGTTACTGCATGATGCAATGATAAAAATAGCAGGCAATAAGATTAAGGCAGTGAATCTTAATTTCATCTTAGTTTGAGAGTAAGCTACAAAAGTAGGAATTAATTTCTTACTTAAAATTTATTATTGAGAAATTATTCTTTTATTTCGAGATTTAGAAGATAATGTGGCTTTTTCTTTGATTGTTAGAGCCTAAGCGGTACTTTTAAACTTAAAATATAGTCCTGAGAATTTCAAATAAAGGATGGAAAGGTATTGTTTACAAGTTATTTTGTCTTTTCTGGAGATATAAAAAGTAAGGAGAAAATCAAAGATTCTCTCCTTATCCATATAATTGGTTTCTTAAGTTATCTTAGAAACAACAGGTCATTTTAGAGTTTTGGACCGGCAGCAACTAAAGCTTTACCAGCTTCGTTACCTTCGAACTTAGCGAAGTTCTTGATGAAACGAGCAGAAAGGTCTTTTGCTTTTTCTTCCCATTGGCAAGCACATTCATAAGTGTCGCGTGGGTCAAGGATTTTCGGATCAACTCCAGGAAGTTCTGTAGGAACAACAAAGTCGAAGAAAGGAATAATCTTAGTAGGAGCTTTGTCGATAGAACCGTCAAGGATAGCGTCGATGATACCACGAGTATCTTTGATAGAGATACGTTTGCCGGAACCATTCCAACCTGTGTTAACCAAGTAAGCCTTAGCACCGGATTTCTCCATTTTCTTAACCAGCTCTTCTGCATATTTAGTTGGGTGCAGTGACAAGAAAGCAGCACCGAAACAAGCAGAGAATGTAGGAGTCGGCTCAGTAATACCGCGTTCTGTTCCAGCCAATTTAGCTGTAAAACCAGACAGGAAGTAATATTTAGTTTGCTCAGCGTTCAGGATAGATACCGGAGGCAATACACCGAATGCATCGGCGGACAAGAAGATAACTTGTTTTGCAGCCGGGCCTTTAGATACCGGTTTAACGATATTATCGATGTGATAGATAGGATAAGAAACACGAGTGTTTTCTGTAACGCTCTTATCAGCGAAATCAATTTTACCGTTAGCATCTACTGTAACGTTTTCAAGAAGAGCGTCACGTTTGATAGCTTTGTAGATATCCGGTTCGCTGTCTTTATCAAGGTTGATAACTTTAGCATAGCAACCGCCTTCGAAGTTGAATACACCTTCATCATCCCATCCGTGTTCGTCATCACCGATCAACAGACGTTTCGGGTCAGTAGACAAGGTTGTTTTACCTGTACCTGACAGACCGAAGAAGATAGCTGTGTTTTTGCCTTCTTTGTCGGTGTTGGCAGAACAGTGCATAGAAGCCATACCGTTCAATGGAAGCAGATAGTTCATGTAAGAGAACATACCTTTCTTCATTTCACCACCGTACCAAGTGTTCAAGATAACTTGAATCTTCTCAGTCAAGTTGAATACAACAGCAGTTTCTGAGTTCAAGCCCAATTCTTTGTAGTTCTCAACTTTTGCTTTAGAAGCGTTCATGATAACGAAATCAGGCTCACCGAAGTTAGCCAGTTCTTCAGCTGTAGGACGGATGAACATGTTTGTTACGAAATGAGCTTGCCAAGCAACTTCCATGATGAAACGCAGTTTCAGGCGAGAGTTAGGATTAGCACCGCAGAATGCATCAACAACATACAATTTCTTGTTAGAAAGTTCTTTAGTTGCCAATTCTTTAACGGCTTTCCAGCATTTTTCGTCTACAGGTTTGTTGTCGTTTTTATATTCGTCAGAAGTCCACCATACTGTATTTTCGCTGGTAGCATCTTTAACGAAGAATTTATCTTTAGGAGAACGACCGGTGTAAACACCTGTCATTACGTTTACAGCGCCCAGTTCAGTTACCTGACCTTTCTCAAAGCCTTCCAGACCCGGTTTTGTTTCTTCGGCGAACAAAACATCATAAGACGGGTTGTGCACAATCTCAGTAGCACCGGTAATACCGTACTTGCTTAAATCTAAATTTGCCATTTTCTTTTGAATTAATTAAAATTGGTATTTTGTTTATTATCTCATTCCAAGTATTTATGGAAAGGATGTTTTATAACATCCTCTTGTAAACCGGCTACAAAAGTAACACTTTCTTTCGAAACAAGTGTCGTATTAGAGAAATTTTTCCCTAATTGAATCTCTTTTATAGATTCCTAACAAAATCTGCAAACTGAATGTTGCAAATTGAAACTTTATCATTTACTTTGCATCGTATAAATTCTGAATAAATAATAATGATATATAGAAATGAAAATAATCGACTTTAGTAAAACGAATTCAATTCTGAATCAATATGTGTCAGAAATAAGGAATGTAGAGGTGCAGAACGACCGTTTGCGTTTTCGCCGTAATATCGAACGGATAGGTGAGATCATGGCGTATGAAATAAGTAAATCGTTTGCTTATTCGACAAAAGATATCCGTACACCCTTGGGGATAGCGCCGGTTTGTACACCGGACAATCAATTGGTAATAAGTACCATTCTCCGTGCGGGATTGCCTTTTCATCAAGGCTTTTTGAGCTATTTCGACAATGCGGAAAATGCTTTTGTATCTGCTTATCGCAAATATAAAGATACATTGAAATTCGATATTCATATAGAATATATTGCTTCACCTCGTATCGATGGGAAAACATTGATTATTACCGATCCGATGCTTGCTACCGGAAGCAGTATGGAATTGAGTTATCAGGCCATGCTTACCAAAGGGCATCCGTCAGAAATTCATGTGGCGTCTATTATAGCCAGTCGCCAGGCTGTGGAGCATATTATGTCGATATTTCCGGAAGAAAAAACGACTATATGGTGTGCGGCCATTGACCCGGAGATCAATGAGCATTCGTATATTGTGCCGGGACTTGGAGATGCCGGTGACTTGGCTTATGGAGAAAAGGAATAACTCTGATGTTTTATGCAAAAGAAAGGGATGACCGACAGCGACCATCCCTTTCGTTTGTATATGTATTTAATAGGATCATTTTACTTCCCAAGTGTCGTTAGTCATAAGCAATTCATTGAAATTGTGATATTTCTTTTTGCCTTTCACTTCTTCGATTTGCTCCATAACTGCATCGTTGTATGTAGGAACTTCCACATCACGAATTACTCCTAAAGCTATTGGGAACTCCGGACCTTCCATTAACGCCAGTTTTAATTGAAGGGTATTGTCCATACAATGAGCATCGTGTATCAGAATGTCTTTTTCCGTAATCCCGTTTTCACCCAACTTCACTACTTTCAGTCCGAATCCTTGTTGCATCAATCCGTATTCTTTGTTCTCGCCGAATAACATTGGTTTTCCGTGTTCCAGATAGATGGCGTTTTTGGCGCGTCCTTCTTTGGTCGCGACACTTTCATGGGTACCGTCATTGAAGATAACGCAATTTTGCAGTACTTCTACTACAGATGCACCTTTGTGATTAGCGGCAGCTTTCAAAACTTCCACGGAGGCAGCACCGTCAACGGCTACACAGCGTGCAAAGAAGCGGCCGCGTGCACCGAAGCAGAGTTCGGCCGGATGGAAAGGATCTTCAACCGTTCCATAAGGAGAGGACTTGCTGACAAAACCACGTTCTGATGTGGGCGAATACTGTCCTTTAGTTAATCCGTAGATACGATTGTTTAACAAGATCATATTAAGATCGACGTTACGACGGATGGCGTGAATGAAATGGTTGCCACCGATAGCCAAACCATCGCCATCTCCGGATACTTGCCAAACGGTAAGATCGGGATTGGCCACTTTGGCACCTGTAGCTACCGCAGCAGCACGTCCGTGGATGGTATGAAAGCCATAGGTGTTTACGTAATAAGGCAAACGCGATGAGCAACCGATACCGGAGATAACGGCAATATTGTGTGGAGCCACTCCCAATTCGGCCATAGCTTTATGCAGGGAGTTCAGGAAAGCATGATCGCCACATCCCGGGCACCAGCGTGGTTGCCCCGATTTATAATCTTTAGCTGTATATACTGTTTCGCTCATTTCTTATTCCTCCAATAATTTAGTAAATGCATCTACAAGTTCTCTTGTAACGAAAGGCTGTCCTTTCACCTGATTAAACTGGTTGATATTCAGTCCGGGTACTTTCATACGCAGATATCCGGCAAACTGTCCCAGATTTTGTTCGGCTACGATAATTTTTTTGTATTTCTTCAGTACGTCTGCTGTATTTTTAGGCAGCGGGTTGATATACTGGAAATGAGCAAGTGCCACTTTTTGGCCATTTTTACGCATATGTTCTACAGCGGAGTAGAGGTGACCATATGTTCCACCCCATCCTACTACCAACAGCTCGGCATCGGCATCACCCTGTACTTCCAGTTCGGGAATGCAGTCTGCAATCTTATCCACTTTGGCTTGACGCAATAATGTCATCTTTTGGTGATTTTCCGGTTCGGTAGAGATAACGCCGGTTTCATTACTTTTTTCCAGACCGCCGATACGATGCATGAAGCCTTCTGTTCCGGGAACCGCCCAATAGCGTGAACCTGTTTTCTCGTTACGCTGGAACGGTGTCCAAGTACCTTCCATTTCGGGAGTGACATAGGGCGGGTTTATGGCCGGATATTCATCCAAGTTGGGTAATTTCCATGCAGCGGAACCATTAGCGATGAAAGCATCGGTCAGTAGTACTACCGGTGTCATGTGTTCCAATGCGATTTTTGCAGCCATATAAGCGGCATCAAAGCAGTTGGTTGGTGAAGTAGCGGCAATAACTGGCATTGGGCTTTCACCATTGCGTCCATAGAGCGCCTGTAGCAGGTCTGTTTGTTCTGATTTAGTAGGCATACCGGTTGATGGACCTCCACGTTGTACATTAACAACAACTAATGGGAGCTCTGCGATGACAGCAAGGTTCATGGCCTCACTTTTCAGACATACCCCCGGGCCGGAAGTCGTAGTGACTGCAAGGTCACCTGCAAAAGCAGCACCTACCGCAGAAGCGCATCCGGCAATCTCGTCTTCGCATTGTACGGTCTTTATGCCGAGTGATTTGTGCTTAGACAGTTCGTGAAGAATATCTGTAGCCGGGGTGATCGGATAAGAGCCCAGATAGAGTTCCAGACCGGCCTTTTCTGCTGCTGCAATCAAACCGTAGGAGGTAGCTTTATTACCGTTTATGTCTGTATAGAGTCCTTTTGCCTTGGGACTTTTACTTTCTATCTTATAAGTAGAGGTAGAAGCGTGGGTATTTGCACCATAATTATAGCCATCGTTCAAAACTTTGATGTTAGCTGCTGCAATTTCCGGTTTCTTGGCAAACTTCTGGCGAAGCATATTTTCGGCAGCTTTAAGATTTCGATTGAACAGCCAGCAGACTAATCCTAAAGCGAACATGTTTTTACAACGTAGCATGGCTTTGTTGTCCAGACCGGAATCTTTTAGGCTTTCCTTACACATAGAAGATATGGGCACTTCAAGAACTTCTTGTTTGATACCTAATTCTTCGAATGCATTATTTGTCGTAAATTTCGCTTTTTCCAAGTCCTTTGCTCCAAAAGAATCAGAATCGGTAATGACCAGCCCTTGTGGTTTGCAGAATTTGATCTGCGTTTTTAGAGCTGCGGGATTCATTGCTACTAATACATTACAACGATCGCCTGGAGTAAATATTCTGTTTGCTCCGATATGTACTTGAAAGCCGGATACACCGGTCAAAGACCCTTGCGGGGCACGAATATCTGCCGGATAATCGGGGAATGTACAGATGTCATTCCCTACTGTTGCCGACACGTTCGAGAAGATGTTACCGGCCAGTTGCATACCGTCGCCGGAATCGCCGGAGAAGCGTACTACCACTTGCTCCAATTCTTTAACCATCATTTCGTCTGCCATAATTTTACTTACTATTTTAATTTTAGGATCGACTTGTTGTATTCTTGCATAAATATAACCCTTGTGTTGGTCACTTTTGTATATTCATTTATTATGCAGAAGGTTTCGCAAAGGTCGTAAAGTTAAACGACTTAGCAAAATCTTTTTTAGTTTATCTATAGCTGTCTATCAAAAGATTTGAAATATTGTTTATATTGGACGTATATGTTAGTGTATTGGATAGGTTTCAATTTATTTGTGATTCATTTTGTGTCATATTGATATCGATGTTTGTGAGGTAAAATGACGAATTGTTGCAGTTTTTATGCAAAATACAATCTTTCTGCTACTTTTTGTTGTGTATTATCTTGCAATGATAAGAATAAATCCCCTCTTTTCTAACTCTATTTCCTGAAATTGTTAATGCCTGCTTCTTTATTGTCCGGATACTTTATAAATCTATGCATTCTGTCTTGTTAAATCGATAGAATACATTATCTTTGCAACTAAAATTAAAAGTAGGTCCTGTAGTTCAACGGATAGAATAGAAGTTTCCTAAACTTTAGATAGGGGTTCGATTCCCCTCGGGACTACTTATGAAAAGTCAATTATTGAGTTTCTATATAGTTTTTTTGAGTTTTACTTCCGCTTTTACTTTTCCCATTTTGTTAAGATTATATTTAGCTTTTATAGATTGTTGTTTGTGTTTTTTCTCATGAAAACAATGGGACATTTGCAAGAATGTGTTTATAAATAAGTCAACTTTGAGAAATGTTTCGGAGGAGGAATTCTGATTGAAACAAAAAGGAAGAGTTATCTGAAACTATAGCTTAACTATAAAAAACAGATAACTCTTCGAATACAATCTTTTTTCCTTAAAGAAAAATGTTATAACTGTTTATTTCTTTATCAGTTTTTGACTGCGTACAATATTTCCTTTTTGCATCTTAACGACATATATAGCTGGAGTGATGTCGGATATATCTGTAGAAGAAGGATTATTGGGCACATATTTAACTAACTGTCCATCAGTTGTATATATCCATGCTTTTTCTACATTGTTGAAATAAATCGTACCTTCGGTAGTTGTTGGCCACATTGTAGAAATAACAGATTCACTGTCTTTCCAAACATTTTCAACACCATCCGGATTGTTATTCAGTCCTTCCGGTTCATCAGCTTCACCTTGATCATGCATATCCGGTGCCGGTTCGCGCGAAGGATTATTACCAATAATTTCTACTGGAATATCCAAAGTGAATCCTTTAGCTGTAAATCCGCAAGGGCCGGGGTGTGCAAACCATGCATCGGAGAACACAAGACGTAGACGACTTTCTCCTGGTTTTGCATCAGCAGGAATAGTAAATTTCTGCGTTACGCCTGTCGTTTGGAATTCAGGAGTTCCCTGTTTTACTGTGCCTAATTCAAAAATTGTTTCAGTGGCCGGTTCGTGGGACTTACTTCCATCTAAATCGATATAAGCTTTTCCTAAGCAGAATTTTAACCCATCATCTAAATCAGCTGCTTTGAAGAAAAGTTCTACTTCTTGTCCTTGATTTACTTTCAATGTTTGATCGCACATTGCATATTGAGTTCCGTCGGCTTGTGGAGCATCAGCAGTGTAATTAATATCTTCAACAGCACCGGTAGTTTTAAACTGTTCGATATAACGAACTTCAATGGCGATGTCAGCACCTTCTGCGTTATAATTTAATGTAGACTCGCAATAAGGATCATTATTGAATGCAGGTAATTCAGAAGCGTTGCCACGACCAATATGAATCCATTCTACGGGAGAATAGGTTTTTCCATCTACAGAAACCGAACGAATACCGATATACGGGTCATCTGTAGCAGTTTCAAACATAATATTACCTAAATAAGCAGACCATGTAGAGGTACGTCCTATTTCTGAAACTTTACCATTTTCACCATTCTTATACATTAGCTGGAAATGGTCAATATTCACTTCGTCATTGTAAATCAAACCATATTTAGCATTATCACTATTGTAACCTGTGGCATTTACTGCCCAATTCAGCTTCACAGAAAGAGATTGAGTTGTTTCTTCTTTCACTTCTACAATAATACTTTCCGCATCAATCGGTGCAGGAGTTTTCACTGCGCAATCGTCAGTCAAAGCAAGTTTACCAATCAGCATATTATAGTTTCCTTCATATGTTCCTTTCACGCGAAAACCGATGTATTCAATTATATCACCACTATTAATACCTGAAAGTGCAATTTCCTTCTCTTCCCATGTCGGTCCATTCAGATTACCTACAGGAAACTCCATCCATGTGTCATCATTAAATTTCTTTAGAATCACATAGAGGTTGGAAGCATTTGTACCATTTACACCAGATTTCAATGCAACATTTGCTTTTGCATTACCACCGGATACGTTCAATTTTGCACGGTAGAGAACAACATCTGACCCTTTTGCTGTCGGCTCACCTGAAAGACGGAGAGCAGAACCGCCGGTATAAGCATCTTCGTGTGTAAATTCGGCATCAACGGCAGTAGAACGAGTCTTTGTGTTGGCATCATAAATTAACCAGCGATATGTAGGAACTATATCCTGTTGTCCCATATTATACCAGCTACCAAATGTTTTCTTTCCTTTGTAGTTATAGCGTTCACCATTACCCAAAGAAAAATGTGTAGTGAAAGGCAAATCTCCTTGAATAGCAGTACGCTCAGGTACAAAATCAGCAAAACCAGCAAAATTAACCATTTGATTTGGTTTATCATCATTGTTGGATATTTCAAAAATATTTCCACTGTTAGACAATGCAGGACGGTCAATTGGAGAACGTTTACCACCAGAAAAACCTTTTTCCAACAATTTCTGGTAATTACTTTGTAATTCCATGGTATTGTCGCCAATGGCAAACTGGAAGAAGCGACTAATCTTGTGCTCACCCCACAAGCAAAGGCCAACTTGTTCAGCGCCATCGGCATGGAAGTTGGTCCATTGGCGATCCATACTGGCAATCCACACACCTTGATACAATCCCTCGCAGTCACCTTGGATAGCAATAGCGTTTTTCTGGGACATAGCTAAAGTTCTCGGAATATCATTAGCAGAATAATTCATCATAACCTCTGTTGTTCTACCATTTTCGTTGGCAAAATAATCAGCAGGATTAGTTAGATAAGATGGACCTCCATACAGCCCAATGTGAAAACTATCAAAATTCAATTCTGCTGCACGTTTATAAAGAGCTTGATGAAAGGCTATTACGGTTTCATTGTTGTAGCCGGTATCTTCCCAATTGTAGTTAATACCATCTAAACCAAAGAATTTTAATACGTTGATAAAAGCATCGACATATCGGAATGAACCATCTGGATTTTTTGTAGAAATCAAATTAATATATTCCGTAGCAGTCTGCCCACGACCACCGGTAGTATCAAAAAATTTAATTCCACTGAACATATCGGTACCATTCTTATGTGCAGCATCCGCCCAAGAACCTGGAGCTTGGAATGGAGAATGATTCCATGCCCCGTAAAGGTTTACATAGTTCCACATAGAAAAAGTATCATTATTGAATAAGGAACTAGGATATCCTCCGACTAAATCGCCTTGACCAGTTGGCATATTCATCCACAAACGACGTTTTGCATATACCTCAGGAACCACATTTTTAGAAGCATCTTCAATAATGTCACGTGGACGAACATGCGAACGGGAAAACTCCAGATCTAAGTTAAATCCAGCTTCTGTCCATTCTTCCGCAGAAGGATAATTTCGACCTTCATTCATTGCTTTGACAAACAACTCCAAGATGGTAGATTCCTTCCATGGGGTAAAGTCGAACACTTCTGTTGAAGCCGAAGGAGGATAATCTGTCTTATCCTGTGCCGGAGCTTGTCCTGAAAGCAGCAACATGGCAGCCATGCTAAACAAAGTAAATTTCTTCATAATACAGAAAATTAAATTATTAAATAAAAATGATTTCTTGAGAGGGGAAGGATCCCCCCCCCTCTCTCTTATAAATAGTTTGGATTATATCATTAAAAATTTGGCGTTCCTTCTACATCCCACCAAATACGAGTAGATTGGAGATCGGCTCCACCTAAAGCTTTAAGTCCTGTAGCTGCTACATCAGCAGCAACTGCTTGTGTGTCAGTGCCAGGGAAGCGCATTCTGCGCAACAGATCCCCTTCTTGTAGATTGGCGTCGGCGTCTTCCCAATTAAGTACCGGCAAGGTTTTCGGGTAACCTGTACGGCGCATTTCTGTCCATGCCTCAAAAGAGTAGGGAAATAGAGCGATATACTTTTGAGTGATAATTTTTTCCAGTTTTGTTTCATCACTATCACCTGCATTCCACTTTACACCAATGGTTATTGGACTCTGATAGTTGTTAGATGCATCAATTGGGTCAATATATTGATATGGAACAGCTTCTTCCACTTGCTTATAATCAGCTAACCCGGCATCATACTCAAAGGCTGTCATGCGCCATTCACAAGTTGCATTGTCAATACCGCGATTGTAGTAAAATTGTGCATCGCAACCTTCATCACCAACATTCCAACCACGTACTAACCCTTCTGCACGCAAGAAGTCTACTTCTGAAAGTTTAATAAAATAGAGTGGTGCTTCTGTGAAATATTGATAAATAGAAGAATATCCGCAATCTTTATTGCTGGCGGCAGATTGTCCTTCACCCATTTTCTTTCCGGCACGAAGACCTATAACACGAGTATTAGCTTCCAAATCGCCCAATTTTACTGAATTTTTATCAAATAAAAAATTACAATAAGGATGTTTTAATGAAAAAAGGATTGTCTCAAAAGAAGCGTTTAAGCGAGAGTCTCCCCATGAACGGGATATTTCGGCAAGTGGATGATTGGTGCCACTTTTATCTGTTGAAAACGATACTTCGTCTTCTAAAGAGTTAGCAACACCTTCCATAACGGCTTCTTCTGCCCATTTTTTGGCTAAGTCTTTATCTCTTTTTACCACATGCATAGCCATACGGAGTTTTAGAGAATTTCCCATTTTGCGCCAGGTCTCAAAATCTTTTGTATCAGTGATTTCATCTACATCTTTTAATAGTTTGTTCACTTTAGTTTTATACCATTCCGGGCGATTGGGATAATTCTTTAAACAGGCATTAATGCTGTCAAGATTGTCCACAATACCTTTGTAAATATCCTCACAGCTATCGTATGTATAAGGATGTTCCTGTTGATTGGCTTTAAATTGTGTATATGGAAATGAACCATAAAGGTCGACTTCTTCTTGAGAAGCATAATCAAAAAGTAATAAAGCTACTGCTTTCATCTCGGGAATGGAATCAATATCTGGATGATTTAAAATCGGAGATAGATAATTCTTTGTCAATGTATAATTACCATTCGGACCTGCGTTTACTGACTGCTCAAAGGCATAGGTAGAATTTAGGGTAATCATAGCAAATGGAAAGTCTGTATGAGGAACCACCATGTATCCGGCATAATTATCAACTGACATATTAAATTGGTATTGATAGGCATGTGCCCCAGGACGCGTCGCTTCCTTACCGCCACGCATAGAGTAAGTAGCTGAAAGAATATAACCTAACGGTGCTTCTTTAGCAAGGTTTGTTAAAGCAAGGTCAAGTCCCTCTTGAGAAATTTCTTTATGATAATCCAATATATCAGCCGCCCCATGATAAACCTCGTCAGAACCTTCTTCTGTGTTACCTGTTAACTCATCACCTGGCACATCAAAATCCATACAAGATTGCATACCTAACAGTGACATCACAATGCAAGCAATAAAAAAATTATTTTTTTTCATATTCATCTGTCTAATATTTAGAAGTTAGCTTTTAATGAAATACCGAATGAACGAGCAGATGGCATATTAAATACATCGAACGCTCCTAAACCATTCTGAGTAGAAAGAGCAAGGTCTGGATCAACCGGGGCATCTTTATAAAGGAAACAAAGGTTACGAGCTACAAGAGAGAGTGATAAATGTTTAGAAGCACCAAACAAATTTCTAAAGGTATATCCCAGTGATAATTCACCTAAACGGAAATTAGTAGCATTGTAAACATATTGCGTGCCATAAGTATTCCCACCTACTTGTCTATAATATTTTTCGATAGAAACCAATTGTCCATCGGACATGTACATGGCAGGTTCACCCGTAGCAGTATATAGGTTATTGGCTTCGGCTGCTAAACGTGCATCCGCAGTACGTTGAGAATTGCCTACAGCATCCAACATTCCTTCTGTCAAAGAGATTACTTTACCTCCAATACGTCCGTTGATCAAGAAATAAAGTGAAAAGTCTTTATAATTAATTGTATTACTCCATCCTAAATTAAACTTGGAGTTCATATTGCCTAAATAAACATAATTTTGCGTATCAAGTTGTGGCGCTCCATTTACTAATTTAATAGAGCCGTCTTCATTACGCTTAAAGTCTTGTGCGTACAAATCGCCATAAGAACCTCCCTCATCATACCGAACCATTACTTTGCCTCCGGCAATACTTTGTTCTAATTTGGCAGAAGTACCGTCTTCTTTAGTGTAAGTTTTTTCGATTTTATTATAATTATAGGAGAAATTCACGGAAGTACGCCACATCCAATCTTTAGCAAATGCTAAATTATAGCTAAGAGTCGTTTCGATACCTTGATTACGGATAACCCCTGCATTTACAGGCTTTTTTAATCCTCCAAGATCACTAATGGTTAAATAACTATTATGCATGGCACTGTTATAATAGGTCATATCCCAGTTTAGAGCACTCCCAAATAAAGAAATATCAAAACCGGCTTCGAAAGATTTTGTTTTTTCTGGTATTGGGTTATTGAAATAACTATAAGAAGAAGGTACGGCAGCACCTGTAAGTGGGTCTGTGTTACGAGCATTATAGAGAACGTTCGGGATAGAGTTACCCACTTCTGAATATGAAGCGCGAACTTTCAGATTGGTAATTACTTCAGGCAGGGTAACTATTTGATGTAATAGCGCATTGGCACCCACTGAAAAGTAACCATAATTAGTAGGGGTTCCACGATACGAGTACTGTTTGAAAGCGCGGTACCAGTCTCGACGATAACTACCCTCCAGATATACTTTTTCTTGCCACCCTATCTGACCAGTAAAAAGTAAACCCTTATCCCAGTTGGAAGAAAGTGTGTATGAACGTTCACTTACGTTGCCTTGTGAAACAGAAGGTTCGAAAAAGTTGATTAGTGTTGGCATAGTGTCGTGTTTCCAATTGGCTGTAGTAGCTTTGGCCCAAAGTTTTTGCGTTTCTCCTTTTAATGTATGTCCTGTCCAACCGGTAGTGGCTGAGATAGAGAAATCTTTAATTTGTTTGTCATAGCTTAGTAAAGCGTCTACATATACTTCATTTATCCAATTAAGGTCTTGTCCATACATACCATAATCTTCCATAGCTGATATATTCCATGTGGTAGCCATGCGCTCTGATGTTCCTTTCATTTTTGTACGGTCCAAACTCAAACGTCCCTGTATCTTCAAACCATCAATGATCTGATAATTGGCAGAGATATAACCATAAGCACGTTCTTCTTCACTTATAGAATTGCGAGTATTTACCATCCAATAAGGGTTGTTCATACCATTTTGCCAATATGCCCATTCTTGTTTGGGCCCGGTTAGCTCAACAGTACCAGTAGTCCATTTATTGTTTTTAGAATCGAAATAGCTTTGTTCGTTAGAAGTCCATTTACCATTTTCTATGTAGTAATTTTCCTTATAATAATTTAGATCCACATTTCTTGGCATACGATAAAGATCATAAAGTGGATTCATCACTGTTCCTCCTCCAGGACGATTCTTGGTTTTTGCCTGTACATAATTTAGTGATAAATCGACATTTAACTTTTTATTAAATAGTGAATAACTCTGACGAAAAGAGAGCGTGTTACGTTTGTAATTATTGTTGCGCATCATACCGTCAGAATATGAATTTGCGTATGAAAAATAAGTACGAACAGTCTCAGTACCTCCACTAACGGATATTGAGTTATTGAATGTGGCACCTGTACGGAAAAAGTCATTTACGTCATCATTGGAAGCTGTATTACGTAATTTAGCACCTGAATAATTAAGTTCGTCAGCCGTTAAATCTGATAATTTTTTCCCCCAGCTATCTACAGATAAAGTCTCGGCAGTAGGATCAACTGTAGCACCATATACATTTTGGATTTTGGGAGTGAGCAAAGGGCGATCAAATGTTGCACTTGAAGATACATTAATAGAAATACGACCTTCTTTGCCTTTTTTTGTGGTAATCATTAATACGCCATTGGCAGCAGCACTACCATATAATGCAGCAGCATTAGCACCTTTTAGGATATTCAAACTTTCAATATCATCAGGATTGACAAGCGATAACGGATCAGAACCTTCAGAGGTACTGGAATATGTCAGATTAGAGCCTCCATCAAAACCAGTTTGACCATTCACATTATTAGTCATTGGTACACCGTCTATTACAATCAACGGACTGTTGTTACCCAAAATAGATTTATTACCACGAAGCAAAATTTTAGAGGCACCACCAGCACCACCAGCACTTGGGGTAATGGTAACTCCGGAAGCTTTTCCGGAAAGTGCATTCACGAAATTGGCATCCTGCACTTTCATTAATTCATCTCCTTTCACTTGTTGAGTTGCATAAGTCAATGACTTCTCTTTGCGTTCTATACCCATGGCTGTAACAACTACCTCATTTAGCTGTTGTGCATCTTCTTTCATTATTATGTTAAATGAAGAAGCACCAGCTACTCGCAGTGATATTTTCTGATAACCAATGTAGCTGAATTCTAATACAGCTTCGTCATTAAGTATTTCTAAAGTGTAATTACCATCAATATCGGTAATTGTACCTGTAGTAGTACCTTGTACTAATACACTAACCCCGATAAGTGGTTCGCCATATTCATCAGACACGGTACCCTTAATTGTGCGTTGTTTTTGCTGCATGGTAGAATGTACGGTTGGGGTTTCTTTAGTAGAATAAACTACCAAATGATTATCACGTACGGAATAGGTCGTGTTAGTGTTTTTGAGCAAGTCTGTCATGACTTTAGACAACTTTTCACGGTTAGCATGTATCGTAACTTTACGGTTAGGATCCACATCTTTCGCGTTATAAACCATACTCAGTGAAGTCTGACGACTAATTTCATTCAAAACCTCGCTCAAAGGTGCATTCGCAAAATCCAAACTTATTACTATCTCGCTTTGTGCGGTAGCATTC
The DNA here is from genome assembly GCF_000432295.1 of Bacteroides sp. CAG:189. Taxonomy (NCBI): domain Bacteria; kingdom Pseudomonadati; phylum Bacteroidota; class Bacteroidia; order Bacteroidales; family Bacteroidaceae; genus Bacteroides; species Bacteroides sp. CAG:189. The sequence goes on along the minus strand of NZ_HF990971.1, from coordinate 435 downwards.
GTTAAGAATGGAACAAAAAGGAATAGGGAAAACAACAGAATTTTAATTCTGTACTCTAAATTTTTCTTCATTTAGCATTCTTTATTACGTTAACAAATACTGATTACTTTACTACTTTAATTGTAGACGTGCATTGCATATCGCACGATATAAGTTTTTTCTATTATCTTCTTTTATTCATGTTCTTCATTATCCAATATAAAACAACATATATTAATTTTAATTCTTTTTTTGAGATTCTTTTCTTATATTACAATTCAGAGATAAAGGTTACTAAATAAATGGAGCGAAAAAATCACTTTTTGGTATTTTTTTATTTAAATATTCTGCTTTATTCGGGATTCATAGATAAGATTAGCTTATTTTTTAAATTTATTCTTTTATGGGTTTTGTTTTTATGTATCAATTTTGTACTTGATCTAAAATGTATCTTGT
>NZ_HF990970.1:1145-1514 GCF_000432295.1 Bacteroides sp. CAG:189 | reverse complement strand
TGCCATTAAACGAACGTTTTTTGAAACACTTTTTACTTATATATCGCTCGTTTATAGCTTGTTAAGTGCTGAACCCCTTGTGCTTTGTACAAAAATGGGATATCACTTATAAGTAAATACTTCAAAACGATCCTACTGCGATAGGGGATATTTTTGAAATAACATGGATGCTCTCATATTTATATTTGCATTACATCATTTGACCGGGAGGTATTTCAGTACTCCGGTGTCCCCAAAGAATATCCTTTTGTGAACGATTCAACAGATAACAACTATTGGTATGCTCTTCGCGTCACCTACAGTCGCGAGCTTGCCTTGAAAAATTTTTTAGACCGTGAAGGCATCGAGAATTTTATCCCGATGCGTTAC
>NZ_HF990970.1:0-1084 GCF_000432295.1 Bacteroides sp. CAG:189 | reverse complement strand
GCAAGTTGGTTCCTGCCGTCCATAACCTTGTATTTGTCTGTTCTTCACGTGCCCGTATCGATGCCATTAAAGAATCCGTCGGTTTGTCTTCTCCCATCCGTTACATCATGGACCGGGAAACCCCGTCAACCGATCATCGTTCCGGATATTCAGATGCGTAGTTTTATGGCTGTTGCCGGCAATTGCGATCAGCAACTGGTTTATCTGGAGCCTTCAACGGTTTCTTTTCGTAAAGGTGAACGTGTCCGCGTCACCGGAGGAATTTTCGAAGGAGTGGAAGGGGAGTTTATCCGTGTGAAGAACGACCGCCGTGTAGTGGTTTCCATTCGTGGTGTAATGGCAGTAGCCACCACCTTTATCCACCCTTCGCTCATCGAACCTATATTGTAGTCTATACACCCTGCTTCCCATCATAATTGTCAATTTGATATTGAACTGTTTTGTAAAGTAATATCAATCGTAAATCATACATTGTAAAATCGTAAATAAAATATATATGTTGAATTCTTTGGAATCTCAAATATCCGCTTTGTATGCTTCGGCGCACGAGCTGCTCTATTTGGGGGTTGACGGCAGTCCCATTTATAGTGATCATTTTAATCGTCTGAATCGTGAGGTTTTCCGTCAAGCCAATTCACTGTTCATCCGTCATGGCGTTACTTCCGAGGAGGAAGCCGCTCTTTGTCTGTCCCTGTTGATGGGGTATACCGCTACGATATATAATAACGGGGATAAGGAAAATCGTATTCAGAGTATCCTGAACCGTTGTTGGGAGGTGTTGGATAAATTGCCACCCTCGCTTTTGAAAGCCCGTTTGCTGACTTATTGTTACGGTGAAGTTTATGATGACAATTTAGCTCAGGACGCCCATACAATTATAAACAGTTGGTCGGGACGGGAACTGACAAAGGATGAATGCGAGGTGATCGATCTTCTGAAAACAATAGAAGATAACCCGTATCCGTGGAGTGAAGTATAATAATTAGTAAAATAAAGGGATAATATTTATTAGTGTTTTCTATGAACATAAAGATTCAGAATTGTGTTTTCTTGTGTCTGATAGCCTTTTTGGCATCCTGCTCAG
>NZ_HF990969.1:0-829 GCF_000432295.1 Bacteroides sp. CAG:189 | reverse complement strand
TTGTGTCTGATAGCCTTTTTGGCATCCTGCTCAGCTCCGAAAGAGGTGCTTTATTTGCAGGATATTGCTTCTATAAAAGAAGAGAATATAGATAAGAATTATGAAGTGATTATCCATAAGGATGATTTGTTGGCCATCCTTGTGAACAGTAAGGATCCGGAATTGGCTTTGCCTTTCAATATGCCGGTAGTAACCTACCAGATTGGCGCCCAGACTACGGCTCAACAACGTTTGTTGGGATATCTTGTTGACCAGAACGGCGATATCGATTTCCCCATTTTAGGTAAAATTCATGTAGAAGGTTTGACCCGTATGCAGGTTACCGAGTTGATAAAACAAAAACTGATGAGTGAAGACTTGATAAAAGATCCGATTGTCACCGTTCAGTTCCTGAACTTTAAAGTCTCCGTGATGGGTGAGGTGACCCGTCCGGGTACGTTCGATATTTCCGGTGACCGCATTACCCTGCTCGAAGCACTGAGTATGGCCGGTGACCTGACGATTTATGGCCGTCGTGACCGGGTCGCCGTGATTCGTGAAAAGGACGGCAAGCGTCGTATCCTCTATCATGATTTGCGCTCTTCGGATATTTTCCAGTCGCCTTGCTATTATTTGCAACAGAACGATATTGTTTACGTAGAGCCTAATAAAGCTAAGACCGGCCAGAGCCGCATCAACTCGAACAACTCGGTAGGAGTGTGGTTGTCCGCCGTTTCAGTGCTGGCCTCTATTACTTCTTTAATGGTAACCATGTTTAAATAATCAATTTTGGAATAAAAACGATAATGAGTATTGAGTCGCAAAATAGTGAACTCCGTGAAAAGGAGTC
>NZ_HF990968.1:0-1318 GCF_000432295.1 Bacteroides sp. CAG:189 | reverse complement strand
TGCCAATGTGCCAATTGGCTGCGCTATGGGTTGGATAATTTACCAATATGCCTGCTGCGTATATTCTAAAAAACACAGCGCAGCAATTGGCACATTGGCATATTGACACATTATTTACGCTGCCGGATCTTCCCCTTCTCCGTCTCCGCCGCCATTGTCATTGCTTTTTGCGTCGGGCGATACGATTTCGAAACTGATGTTATTGTTTCCGCCACGCGTGTCGGCTGTGGAGTCATTCACGAGACGCAGCGTATTGTCTACCTTGAAGCGGAGATTGACACGTTTGATATTCTTCACTGTGCAATCCTTTTCCACCTCCACACCGGGACAGGTCAATGAGGTATAAAAAATGCCCAGACCGTCTACTTTCACTTTATCGCCGGATACGAGTACTTTCCGCATGGCGCGTACGAAAGATTTCATCACATGGATCACGTCTTCTACAGACAGCGAGCCGATGGCTTCTATTTCGCTGGCCAACAGGTCGATGGTATATATCTTCGCATCTCCGGGTTTGGGTCTCAGCAGATAAATCAGAGGTGAATTCTTGTCACCGATCTTTTTGTTGCGCGAGTAGCGCACTACAGGAACTGTTATCATATGTGTGGATACCGGAAGGGATAAGAGCATGGAGAAGACGTTTCCTCCACTCTGACTTCCGATATGACAAAGATAGGGGATGCGAAAAGGATGAAAACAAGCAACATCGGACAACTGCGCACAACTGCATGATAAATCGGATAACGTCGTAATAAAGTGAGAAAACACTTGCTGATTACCATATAAATCATTATCTTTACATGGTAATCATACTGTACAATATTCAATGAAAGAGGAAGATAAGTCACAAAAAAAAGAGCCGGAGGATGTCCTTTTCCGGTATCGGAGTTATGGAAAGAGCGAGTTGGCTTCGCTCTATCTGCCGGATATCCTGCCGGGCAGTGCCATGAGGGAATTCAACGAATGGATAGCCGCCTTTCCGGGATTGATGGAGGCTTTGTATGCCACCGGACTGGCACGGAAGTCAAAACGTTACACTCCGGCACAAGTCAGGCTGATAGCGGGGGCGCTGGGGGAACCGTGAGGAAATGGGAGATCTCCCATCTCCCATTTCTTTATGTTTCCCAGCATTTCCATCCCCGGTTGGCGCAGATGTAAACCACATATGTGCGCACCTTGTAGTTGGGGAAATGCCGCAGTGTGTCTTCGGCATAACGGTGCACTTGCTCCACGTGTTCGGGCAGGGGTGCATCCAGTTCTAACATCTTTTCCGCCTCTTTGGCTTTGTAATATTTGAACTCCACCAGACGGTCGTCCG
>NZ_HF990967.1:0-3401 GCF_000432295.1 Bacteroides sp. CAG:189 | reverse complement strand
TCACGGAACAGACGGAAACGATGCCGCAGACCGGACAGCAGGAGAACTGCCTTTGTTTCAACTACTTCGAAGAGGGTGCACTGGTCAATGTCAAGTATCGTAGCGGCGCCAAGCATTTCAAGATGGTCGCCGGTGCCGAGCTTATCCCGTATAATATCGACGCCATCGCGGATACCCCCGAATGCATCGTCACCGAGGGCGAGCTCGATGCCGCCTCCTTCCTCGCCACCGGCCGTGCGGATGCCATATCCGTGCCCTCCGGCGCCAATGGAAACCTCACCTGGCTCGACCGTTTCGTGGAGAGCCATTTCGAGAACAAACGGCTCATCTACATCGCCGTGGATACCGATGCCGCAGGCTTGAAGCTGCGTGCCGAACTTCTCCGCCGTTTCGGCCCCGAACGCTGCCGCATCGTCACCTACGGGCCGGAGTGCAAGGATGCCAACGAGCATCTGGTGAAGTATGGCGTAGAGAGTCTCCGCATCGCCCTGTCGCAAGCCGAAGAGGTGCCGCTCGAGGGCGCTTTCACGGCCGACGATCTTGCCGTGGAGCTGCGTGCCCTTTACGAAAACGGCTTCGGTCCGGGCGCCGAGACCGGATGGGAGAATTTCGACAGTCTCTGCACCCTCGAACTGCAGCGCCTGCTGATCGTGACCGGAACTCCCGGCTCCGGAAAGTCCGAATGGGTGGACGAGCTCGTCCTCCGCCTTTGCCTGCGCCACGACTGGCCGGCCGGCTTTTTCAGTCCGGAGAACATCCCGATCGTCTACCACCTCCGCAAGTTGGCGGAGAAGCTCACCGCCCGGCGTTTCCAGCCCGGTCTCGGAATGACGGAGGGGCTTTACGAGCGTATCACCCGTTACTTGGCAAAGCACGTATGCCATATCCTGCCCAAAGAGGACTTCACGGTGGATGCCATCCTGTCGAAGGGTAGGGAACTGGTGGCAAGGCGGGGGATTCGCATCTTCGTTATCGACCCCTTGAACCGGATCGAACACGACATGCGGCCCGGACAGACCGAAACGCAATATCTCTCGACCCTGCTCAACCGGCTCTCCGGCTTTGCCACCCGAAACCACTGCCTGGTAGTGCTCGTGGCCCATCCGCGCAAGATGAACCGCAATGCGATAACAGGGCAGACGCCCCGACCGGAAATGTATGACATAAACGGTTCGGCCGATTTTTACAACAAGGCCGATTTCGGAGTGGTGGTGGAGCGGGATGATGCGACGGGCGTCGTGCGCATCCATGTGGAGAAAGTGAAGTTCAAGCACTTGGGGCATCCGGGAGAAGCGCAATTCGTCTACGATCCCGTATCCGGCCGCTATCTGCCCTGCGAGGAGGACAAGTCTCCCCAGACCCCACCCGAACGGAGGGTGCGGGAGACCCGGTTCGACAATGCCTGCTGGCTGCCGGAAAACACGGAAGAAGGGGTTCTTGAATTATGATTTATGAATTATGACTTATTTTTGTGGACGTAATTCACACCCCGCACCTCATAAATCATAACTCATAAATCATCATTCATAAATCATAATTCATTTTTATTGCGTATATTTGCAGAAAACGGAGGATATGAATATGGAACAGAAAGACAGATACATACGCTTTGATTGGGCGGCGAAGCGCCTGTTGAGGAATAAGGCTAATTTTGGGGTGCTCGAGGGATTCCTTACCGTATTGTTGGGAGAGAATATCCGTATATTGGAGATTCTTGAGAGCGAAAGCAACCAGCTGAGTCCGGAAGACAAGTTCAACCGGGTAGACATCAAAGCCCGCAACAGTAAGGACGAAATCATCATTGTAGAAATACAGAATACCCGCGAGATTTATTATCTGGAACGTATCCTCTACGGAGTGGCCAAAACCATCACCGAGCATATCGAACTGGGACGCATTTACTCGGATGTCAAAAAGGTATATTCCATCAGTATCCTTTACTTTGACATAGGGCAGGGCAACGACTACCTGTATCACGGTCAGAACACTTTTGTGGGAGTGCATACCGGAGATTTCCTCCAAGTGACCACCAAGGAGAAAGGAGTCATCGTCAGGAAACTGCCGGCCGAGATCTTTCCCGAATATTTCCTCATTCGCGTCAATGAGTTCAATAAATCGGCAGTCACCCCGTTGGAAGAGTGGATCGAGTATCTCAAAACCGGCATCATACGTCCCGATACCAAAGCACCGGGACTGGAGGAAGCGAGAAGAAAGCTGATCTACTATAATCTGGAACCTGCAGAGCGGCAGGCCTATGACCGGCACATAGATGCAATCATGATACAAAACGATGTGTTGGGAACAGCCCGTGAGGAGGGGCTTCAGGAAGGGCGTGAAGAAGGGCGCGAAGAAGGACTTCAGGAAGGGCGCGAAGAAGGGCGTGAAGAAGGACTTCAGGAAGGCCGTAAAGAAAGTAAAATTACCATTGCCCGTAATATGAAAAACGTACTAAATCTTCCTGACGAAACCATTGCCCAAATTTCGGGTCTGCCTATTGACGAGATAAAAAAACTATAAGAGAGGGAGATAAGAGATGGGAGAATGGAGAGGGGGAGAATGGAGATGGGAGAGGAGGAAAAGGGAAAACATGAGGGATAAAAGTTTATACCGGCCCCGGGGTAAATACGAAAAAGTTTTGTAACTTTGTAATTGTTGGAAGCCTCTCCCCGGCTCTCTCTGTGGGAAAAGCCTTTCCCCAGCTCTCTCCGTGGGAGAGGGAGCTGAGTTAGTTTAGTAGTTAATATAGGCAGGAGTATCTCCCTGCTCCCTCTCCTGCGGAGAGGCTTTTTATAAATTGTGACTGATATGAAAATTCAAGCAAGTATAACGATTCCCTATGCCGTGGCCAACTATGCCGAAATGCGTGACCGTGGTTTCTATTATGTGGATAAGACGGATTACATCCCGCGTCTCGAGGCCTATAAAGCCCCCGTGTTCCTGCGTCCCCGCCGTTTCGGGAAAAGTCTGCTGGTATCCACCTTGGCGCATTATTATGACCGCACGTTGACCCACCGGTTTGAGGATCTCTTTGGCGGAACATACATCGGCAGCCATCCCACACCGGAGCACAACCGGTACATGATCGCCCGCTACGACTTCTCGAAAATGGTGATGGCGGATAGCATGGAAGGGCTGGAGAAGAACTTCAATATTCTGAATCGCGGCCCCGTGGAAATCATGGTGACACACAACCGTGACCTTTTCGGAGACTTTCAGTTTTCCACCCGCGAAAATGCCGCGCAGATGCTGGAAGAAGCGTTGACTTATGCCCGTGAACACGGACTGCCTCCGGTTTACATTCTGATAGACGAATACGACAACTTCACCAACCAGTTGCTGACCTCTTACAATGACCCGCTCTACGAGAAAGTAACCACTGCCGACAGCTTCCTGCGCACCTT
>NZ_HF990966.1:0-13011 GCF_000432295.1 Bacteroides sp. CAG:189 | reverse complement strand
GATTGCCATTGAGATTGCTTGCGGATTTTAGGATTATTATATGTATACCGGAGACAAAGCTTTTGTGGCTCAAATCTATCCGCGTATGCAGACGATGATGGAGTATGTGTTGGGACGTACCAATGAGAATGGTATGGTGGAAGGATTGGCTGGCGACTGGGTTTTTGTAGACTGGGCAGACGGGTATTTGGATAAGAAGGGGGAACTTTCGTTTGAACAGATACTTTTATGCAAAAGTCTGGAAACGATGGCACTTTGCGCACGTTTACTCGATCAGCAGGACGATCGGGACAGATATTCCGGCATGGCAACTTCCCTCCGTGCAAAACTGGAACCGTTCTTTTGGGATGACACTCGGAAAGCAATGGTACACAATCGTATCGATGGCATTCAAAGCAAATCCGTAACCCGGTATTCCAATATGTTTTCTGTTATTTTCGGGTATTCGGATGCCGGGAAGCAGGAAGACATTAAACAGAATGTATTGCTCAATGACTCTATATTGAAGATAACTACCCCTTACATGCGGTTTTATGAGTTGGAAGCCTTGTGCGCTTTGGGCGAACAGGAACTTGTAATGCAGGAGATCAAGGATTATTGGGGTGGAATGTTACGCGAGGGAGCCACCTCTTTTTGGGAGAAGTACAATCCGGAGGAGACCGGTACACAGCATCTTGCCATGTATGGACGTCCTTACGGAAAAAGCCTTTGTCATGCATGGGGAGCCAGTCCCATTTATCTGTTGGGAAAGTATTACTTAGGAGTTACTCCCGAGGAAGCAGGATACCGTGAGTTTCGTATCGCTCCCAACTTGGGAGGTCTGAAATGGATGGAAGGAAGTGTACCTACTCCGAACGGTGATATCTCGGTCTATATGGATACCAGTCACATCAAAGTGAAAGCCGGAGAAGGGAAGGGATATTTATACTTTACATCGCGAAAGACTCCTAAATCGAATATCGGAAAAGTCGAGAAGTTGGGCGGTAATCAATACCGTCTTCGGATCGATACGAAGGATGAAGTACGGGTAAGTTACCGTTGAAACCAAATTTTACAAACTGAATAGTGATGAAACAATATGAAATCGGAAAAACCGGAATGAAGGTATCAAACCTCAGCTTCGGAGCCTCATCCCTGGGCGGGGTATTTCACAATGTCCGTGAAGCAGAGGGGATAAAAGCTGTACACACGGCGGTCGATAATGGGATGAATTTTATTGACGTATCGCCCTATTACGGACATTATAAGGCGGAAATTGTATTAGGAAAGGCGCTGAAAGATATTCCGCGTGATAAATATTACTTGTCTACTAAAGTGGGACGTTACGGGAAGGATGGAGTAAATCTGTGGGATTATTCGGCGAAACGTGCGATAGAGAGCGTATACGAAAGTATGGAACGTCTTCATGTCGATTACATCGATTTGATAAATGTGCACGATGTGGAGTTTGCGGATATGAGACAGGTGGTCAATATTACTCTTCCGGCTTTGGTGGGGCTTCGTGAGAAAGGTGTTGTCGGTCATGTCGGTATTACGGATTTGCAGTTGGAGAATCTCAAGTGGGTGGTTGATTGTGTGCCCGAGGGCACGGTAGAAAGTGTGCTCAGTTTTTGCCATCATTGTCTGAACGATGACCGGCTGACCGAATTCCTGGATTATTTTGAGTCTAAACAGGTTGGTGTCATTAATGCTTCCCCTCTTTCGATGGGGTTGCTTTCCAAACGGGGAGTACCGGATTGGCATCCGGCCCCAAAACGTCTGGTCAAGGCTTGTCAGAAAGCGGTGGCGCATTGTGAAAGCAAAGGGTATCCCATTGAGAAACTGGCTATACAGTTTGCTGTTAGTAATCCGCGTATTGCGACCACTTTATTCAGTTCGGCCAACCCGGATAATGTTTTAAGGAATATCGCTTTTGCCGAAGAGCCCATTGATTGGGATTTAGTAAGGGAGGTTCAGGAAATTATTGGCAATCAGCGTTATGTGAGTTGGGCCAATTCGTAATCGGAAACTGAAACAGGAATAAGATAAACCTGCAATATGAATGATCTGAGAATTATAGATGCCCACTCTCATTTGTGGCTGAAACAAGACACGGTAGTGGACGGGATGCGTATACGTGCATTGGCTAATGGCCGTTCGGAGTTTATGGGAGAATTGCGGCAGATGCTTCCTCCTTTCATGATCGACGGGAAAAATACGGCAGAAGTCTTCTTGTCGAATATGGATTATGCACAGGTATCGGCTGCCGTAGTGACACAGGAATTTATTGACGGGTTTCAAAATGAGTATCTGCGTGAAGTTTCCGCTTTGTATCCCGATCGTTTTTTCGTTTGCGGGATGTGCGAGTTCCGTCGTCCCGGTTTCTATGAAGAAGCCCGGCAACTGATCGATTCCGGTTTTAGAGCAATTAAGATTCCTGCCCAACGCTTATTGACTCCGAAAGGGCGTGTTTATCTGAATACGGACGAGATGATGAAAATGTTTCATCTGATGGAGAGGAAAAACATCCTTCTTTCGATTGATCTGGCGGATGGAGCTTTACAGACGGAGGAACTTCGGGAGGTCATTGCCGAATGTCCCGATCTGAAAATAGCGATCGGACATTTTGGCATGGTGACCCGTAAAGATTGGAAAGAGCAGATCCGGCTGGCTTCTGCCCCGAATGTCCGGATTGAATCGGGAGGAATCACTTGGCTGTTCAATGATGAGTTCTATCCGTTCACCGGTGCCGTGAGAGCCATAAAAGAAGCTGCCGGTCTGGTGGGGATGGAAAAGTTGATGTGGGGATCGGATTATCCCCGTACGATTACTGCGATAACGTATCGCATGTCATACGATTTTATCTTGAAATCGGATTTGCTTACAGAGGAGGAGAAAGTTCTTTTCTTGGGGCGGAATGCTGAAGCTTTTTATGGTTTCAAGAATCTGAAAAAATTGCCTTATATAAAGAACATGTCGGAATGAGAAGCTTCGGATAAGTTAACATAGTAAGCATAAAATAGAAAAATAGAATGAAAGCAATACAAATCAGTGCGCCCGGAGAACTTGGAGTGGTGGACATAAATACACCGGTGCCGGGGGAGGATGAAGTTCTTCTTAAAATAAAGTATGTCGGTTTCTGTGGTTCCGACCTCAATACCTTTTTAGGGAAAAACCCGATGGTACGGTTACCGATCATTCCCGGACACGAAGTCGGGGCGGTGATCGAAGCGGTAGGCAAAAGTGTCCCGGCCGGTTTGGAGCCGGGTATGAGTGTGACGGTAAATCCTTATACCAATTGCGGTAAATGTGCATCTTGCCGGAATGGAAAGGTGAATGCTTGCCGGTATAACGAAACTTTTGGTGTACAACGTGACGGAACGATGTGCGAATATGTTGCTGTGCCTTGGACCAAAGTGATTCCTGCTATCGGCCTTTCACCCCGTGATTGTGCGTTGATCGAGCCGATGAGTGTCGGTTTCCATGCGGTATCGCGTGCACAGGTAACCGATAACGACACGGTAATGGTGATCGGATGCGGTATGATTGGTTTGGGGGCTGTGGTAAGAGCGGCTTTGCGGGGCGCTGATGTGATAGCTGTGGATGTAGATGACGAGAAACTGGCTTTGGCCGCCAGGCTTGGAGCGACTCACGGCATCAATTCGAAGACAGAAGATGTGCATGCCCGCTTGATGGAACTGACCGGAGGTTTCGGTCCGGATGTGGTAATCGAAGCGGTAGGTAGTCCGGTCACCTATGTGATGGCAGTCGATGAAGTTGCTTTTACGGGAAGGGTTGTCTGTATCGGTTATGCTAAAAACGAGGTGGCGTTTCAAACCAAATATTTTGTTCAGAAGGAATTGAATATTTGCGGATCGCGCAATGCTTTACCGGCCGACTTCCGTGGAGTAATCAACTTGTTGAAGAAAGGAAATTTCCCGACAGACCGATTGATCTCCAAAGTAGTGAAACCCGAACTTGCTTTGCAAGCCATGCAAGAGTGGATAGAAGCACCGGGTAAAATATTCCGCATTCTGGTAGAATTTTGAACAGGGACAAAATGTATATGGATAAATTGCTCATAAACAAAGCCTTGATTAGACTGTTTGCCATTATATAGGAATTATTGATCGGTATAATACGAGAGGGTGTAACATTTGTTATATCCTCTTTTTTATGCCTATAGGTCAAAAAAATGCCCTCTTTCTACTAAATATTCCTCCATCGCTTCTTGTAAATTACAGACCTTTGCGACATAATCAATTTAGTATTGTTAACATGAAACGAAAATCTTGTAAAATGAAGAACAGGCGTATTGCGTGGTTATTACTCATGCTTCTGACAATTCCACTGGGGTTGTTTGCGCAGAATATCACGGTGAAGGGAGTTGTGACCGACTCCGAAGGTGAACCGATTATCGGTGCTTCCGTAATAGAAAAAGGGAAAAGCGGGAACGGCACTATTACAAATCTGGATGGTAATTTCACTCTGAATGTTTCCGGTAAAAACAAGAAGTTGGTGATATCGTATATCGGTATGACAACTCAAGAGGTAGATGCCGCTACCGGAAAAGTAATCAAGGTAGTGCTTCATGATGATGCCCAGGCTTTGGATGAAGTCGTAGTGATCGGTTATGGTACGAGCAAACGGGGAGACCTGACCGGTTCCGTTGCTTCGGTAGGTGCAAAAACGCTGAAAGATATTCCCGTTACATCTGCCGCAAGTGCGATTACCGGACGCCTTGCCGGTGTAAATGTAGTTACTACCGAAGGTTCGCCGGATGCTACCATTAATATCCGTGTACGCGGTGGTGGTTCTATTACGCAGGATAACTCTCCGTTGTTTATCGTGGATGGCTTCCAAGTCGACAATATCGATGATATACCTCCCGGTGACATCGAATCGATCGATGTATTGAAAGATGCTTCTTCTACTGCCATCTATGGTGCGAAGGGTGCCAACGGTGTTATTCTTGTCACTACCAAAAGCGGAAAGGCGGGGAAAACGGAAATTAAATTCGGAGCCTCAGTCGGTTTGAGCAGTGTATATAATCTGTATGATGTACTTTCTCCTTATGAATATGTGTATTACCAACGCGAGCTCGATCCGAGCAATAAGAGCGGTGCTTTCTTTGGACGTTATGGAGTGTGGGAGGATATAGGAATTTATAAAGCGTCCGAGGGGACCGATTGGCAGGAAAAAATGTTCGGTAACACCGGTGTACAGCAAAAATATAACTTATCTATTTCCGGCGGTACGCAGGATTTGCAATATAGCTTGAGCTATACGCACGATGATGAAACTTATATTATGAATACTTCTCGCTTCAAACGCGATAATTTGAACCTGAAGATAAAGAAGAACATAAACAAGGCGTTGAAGTTCGATTTCAACATGAAACTGAGTAAAACCGTAATCGACGGTCCGAGTGTATCGGGAGGAAAGAAGTTGAGAGATACGGTGAAATACCCTCCTATCAGTACGCTCGATGGTTTGACTGAAGATGATTTGGGTAATAATGGTTATGAAGTGGAGAACATCAGCAGTCTGAATGATCCTTATTATAATATTGTAAACGAGTATAAGCAACAGAATAAATTCTCCAATATCTATAATGGAGGGTTTACGTGGAATATTGTCAAAGGACTGTCTTTACGTGCCGAAGGGATGTATGGATTTGAATTCGAAGATACCGATAATATCTGGCTGAACAATACCGGTGAGGCTGCCAGCAATGCCGGACAACCGGTGGCGCAACGTCAGAACTGGAAAGGAAACCGATGGGCTGTGCAAAGCCGCCTGAACTATGGGATTACTTTTGGTAAGAATAAATTCGATGCAATGGTCGGTTTGGAGTACAACCACCGTCAGAAGAATGAAACGAAGATGTACTCAAAATTCTATCCGATAGATTTTACTGCAGAGAACATCTTGGCGATGTGGAATTATGGATCGGCACAACCTACGTATACGACAATCGGCGAGCCGAGCCGTACGAATTCTTTCCTGGGACGTGTAAACTATTCGTTCGATGACCGCTACCTGTTCACATTCAATATGCGTGCTGATGGAACGAACGTCTTTGCTCCGGGTAAAAAATGGGGTGTATTCCCCGGTGGTTCTGCTGCATGGCGAATTTCGCAGGAGAAGTTTATGGAGAACACGCAGGATTGGCTCTCTAATTTGAAGCTGCGTCTGAGCTACGGTACCGTAGGTAATGCCCGCGTAAGTTCTTATTGGCGTCAGGATTATAGCTTTGAAAGTGCTTCCAAGAACTTATATTATCCGAATGAATCAGTGGAGAGTGCATTGAAACCCTCGAAGACATTACGTAATGAAAATCTGACATGGGAAACTAAATACTCGGCTAATGCCGGTTTGGATATCGGTTTGTTTAATAACCGGTTGAATGTGACGGTCGATATGTATAAGGATATCACGAAGGACTTGATTCTTCAGATTAATCTTCCTTCCAATTCCGGATACGATAATCAGTACCAGAACTTAGGGCAGACCACGAACCGGGGTATCGAATTGTCGTTGAACGGAACTATTGTCGATACGAAGGATTTGTATATAGCTGCCAACTTCAATATTGCTTTCAACAGAAACCGTGTCGATGCTTTGGATGGCAATTCTGTAATGATTCACTCTTCGGGTAGTAGTGCTGATATCGGAAAAGACGATTATCGTGTTTTTGTCGGACAGGAATTAGGACTGATTTACGGTTATGTGACAGACGGTATGTATTCGTTCGATGATTTCACATACAATCCGGAAACCAAGAAATGGGTGATTAATGAAGGAGTGCCCGATTGTTCGAGTGTCATTACCACCAGTGGCAGTTATTTTGGCCCCGGACACATCAAATTGAGAAAACTCGGAGGTGAAGGAACGCAAATTGACCCAGATGTGGATCGTACAGTTATCGGAAATGCACTTCCGAAGCATACCGGTGGTTTTGGATTGAATGTGCAATGGAAGGATTTCGATCTGGCGGCTATGTTCAACTGGTCATATGGTAACGATATTCTAAATGCGAATAAGATAGACTTTACGACTTATGCCGGTTCCAAACGTTATCAGAACGTAAGCTCTCTTATGAGTCTTGAGAACCGTTTTACAACGATTGATCCCGCCACCGGAAACAATATTTTTTATGGAGACAACGCTAACCCCGATTTATTGATGGAACTGAACCGTAATGCCAGAATCTGGAGTCCTATTATGGGACAAACCATCCTGACGGATTGGGCTGTTGAAGATGGTTCTTTCCTCCGTTTCAGTAACCTGACTATCGGTTATACATTGCCGAAGATATTTACCCGTAAGTTCGGTGTACAGAATCTGCGTGTCTATGCTACCGGAAACAACCTGTTCTGCTGGACTGCTTATAGCGGACAGGATCCCGAAGTCAGTACTTCGAAAAGTAACCTGAGTCCGGGTATCGATAATTCTGCTTATCCGAAAGCCCGTTCTTATGTGTTTGGTTTAAATGTAACATTCTAAAAACTATTAACGATGAAAAAACTTATATCTATATTATTGTACGGAGCATTGACCTTTACTTCGTGCAGCGATTTTCTCGATACGGATTCTCCTTCCAAGCAAAGCAGTGAGGTGGTTTTTGAAACGGAGTCTATGGCGAAAGCGGCTTTGATGGGTATATACTCTTCTTTGTGCGGTACGTATGCTTATGGACAGAAACTGTCGGTAAACTGGCAGGGAGTTTCGGACATCGAAACCAATCGTGGATTCTCCGACACCGGATATATTGATAAAACCGGTGACTCCGGAGCCGGAAACTTCTGGTGTAACTGGTATAACAAAACTACTCAATGGGGGGAATTGTTCAAACTGACCGAACTGGCCAGTACCGCGGTGGATGGTATCCGTAAATCTTCATTATTGGGTAGCTCGGATGTGATGAAACGGTATTTGGGGGAGGCATTAGTATTACGCTCTATGGGATATTTCGAATTGTTGCGTTGGTGGGGAGATGTCCCTTTCAAAGACGAACCGTCCAAATCCGACCTGTCTAATGTGTACATGAATAAGACGGACAAAGACATCGCCTATGCGGCCATTGTAAAAGATATGCAGGAAGCCATTGAGTATTTGCCATGGCTGGGCGAAGAATCCGAATACAATTGTGAACGGATAACGAAAGGGTTTGCCAAAGGTTTATTGGCACGTATTGCTCTTTTTGCCGGTGGTTGGTCTGTTCGTGACGGTAATCAGTTCTCGGATGCCAATGTGGAACATCATCCGGATATAGAAGAGATAAATGGGTATTACGTAGGCCGTCCTAAGAACTGGAGAGACTTTTATGAGATCGCCGAACAACAATGTGCCGAAATGATCGGTGATCCGGAAAATCCTCATGCTTTGGATCCTGACTTTGGCAATATCTGGAAAACTGTTTGCCATCTGGATTATAATAAGTTTAATGAGAATCTGTTTGAAGTAGGTTTTGGCTTAGGACAGAACGGGGATATCGGTTCTTTGATGGGATATTCGTTAGGGGCGAATACCCAATACGGAAGCCGTGGGTTCGGTGGCTCTTATGTAGCTACTACCGGTTACTATTTTTATTCGTTCGACAGAGAGGACCTGCGCCGTGATTATGGTGCTACGTGGTTCAGCTATACCTCAGAGAATAAAGAGAAGATGGGAAATGATATTCTGACAGTAATGCTGGGCAAATGGAACTTCTTCTGGACGAATGATACTTATAAATCCATGCATAAAACGGCAAATTCACGTATCTCTACCGGTATCAATTGGATTGTGATGCGTTATTCCGATGTGTTGCTGATGTTTGCCGAGGCTCGTAATGCATTGGTAGGTGCGGATGAAGTAAGCACGGTAGCAAAGATCTCTGCCCGTCAGGCTTTGGAGCAGGTACGCGAAAGAGCTTTTGGTGCCGGTTCTCCTAAGGTTAAAGAGTATGATCCCGATTTCTTTGAGGCGATTGTTAATGAACGTGCCTGGGAATTTGGTGGAGAAGCCATTCGTAAACAGGACTTGGTGCGTTGGGGATTGCTCGACAAGAAGATTGAAGATATGAAGCGCGCTCTTTGCTACATGATGGACGGCTCGAAGCCTGTGACCATTTTCGACAAAACTTATCAGCCTGCTGATATTCCTACAATGGTTTATTATAAGTTTAAAGATGACAACGAATTTATCGACATAAACTCGATTAATTTCTATGAAGAATTGCCGGCTAACCCGGATGAAACTGTATATCAGGAAGCAAAGTGGTGTTCCAAGAACTTTGAGAAACCCGAAAAGGGAGACAAGACACCACATGTGGACGGCCCGGTGAAGGTACTGTTAGCGGCTACCGGTCTGATGGCTGATTATGATTATTCCTCTTTGTTCGGCGAGTTACAGCATGGCTCTGAAATATCAAGTCGTTTTGTGCAATATGAAGTAGGAAACAAGACCTGTAATTATCGTCATGTATATGCAATCTATTATGAAGATATCTATGAGTCGAAAGGATATCTGTCAAATTCTTATGGTTATTAATCTTACTATTCTACAGAAGATATGAAGACAAAAATTATATATGCTTTTCTTTCCTGTATGTTGCTTCTGGCAGCTGCCTGCGAAGATGAAGTAAACAATTGGCCGGTGGACGGGAGCCAGGACGGTTTGTTCCGTTCGTTGACTTTCGAAGAGAAAAAAGTAATGCCTACCTCCATCGAGATTGGTTACACGAAAGTGGTGAACGCCACAGATTACATTTTTGAGTTCAGTGAAGACAGTATGTTGTTTCAGAACATAACCCGGACGGTTACTATCAAGGCGGATACTCTGACACCGTTTGCCGAATCGACTACTCAGATGAAAACCGAATATCGTACGATTTTTGAAGATCTGAAAGGAGTCACAAAGTATTCCGTACGTATGAAAGCTATCAGCAGTATCAGCGGACGTCAGTCCGGATATGTCAGTTTCTTCTTTCAGACTCCGGAAGAACAGATCTTTACGAAAGCTACCCCGGAAATAGATAATGTGACTCTGACCTGGACACCGGTGAAATCGCTCACTCATCTGGTTATCTCGGAAAGAGATGAAAACGATGGACTTTCTAATCCGAGAGAGATTCCGTTGACACAGGAGATGGTAGATGCATGTAGTATAGTGGTATCCGGTCTGGTCGGTGGTACGGGCTATATGGCTCAGGCTTTTGACGGAGAAGTGAAACGGGGAGAAATTAAATTCCGTACATCGGGTATGCAGAGCGGTGAAGTAATTCATGTTACCGAAGCAGATACGATTACCTATTTGTTGGATGACTGTGCCGCCCGTAAAGTGACGGATGTTTCATTGGTGTTTGAAGGTGGAGTGACGTATAATTCCGGTTCGGTGACCATACCGGGTGGCATTGAGAATCTGGTCTTTGTAGGGGTTGCCTCTGATGCCGGTGAACTGCCGGTATTGGAAATTCCGACTATTTCCTTGAAAGAAGTTATGAATGGCATCACTTTTGAAAACGTTCATTTGGACGGTCTGAACGACGGAAAGAATTATTTGTTCGGTATCGGTAATTCAAGCTGTTTCCGGTCTATCAGTTTTACGGGTTGTACGATTGCTCATTATAATCGTAGTATATTGCGTTTCAATACCGATAAACTCGAAATAGATGAGATTCTGTTCGATGATTGTATGATTACCGATATTGCACACGATGGTTATGGCATGATTGTCTTTGGAAAGGCACAGACCCGCGTGGGCTTGGTTTCGGTCACAAAATCTACTCTGACCGAGATGGGAAGTCTGATGCAGCTCAACGATGGAATTGAAAAGGTGGTGATGGATCAGTGTATTGTTTATAATAATACGTTTGCTACTAAAAACTATTATCGCATTGACAAGCAACCCGGTGCAATATCTGTTACCAATACGATCTTTGCCGGTTCGAACAACGGGCAGAAGTTTAATGCTACCTATAGCAATTATTCCACTTATTTCCTTTTCACGTCTTCTTATATGACTTCGGATATCATTATAGACCGTTATGGATTTACCGATATCACTCCGTATAGCGGAACGTCGGAAGATTTGTTTGTCGATCCTGCAAATGGTGATTTCCATTTGAAGTCGACGGCTAAGTTCCCCGGTAAGGAAACTGCCGGTGACCCGAGATGGTGGTAATAGTAATAATCAGTTTAAACGAACGAAAATGAATAAGACATTGATATTTAGTATTAGCGCAGCATTCCTCACATTAGTATGTGGGGGATGCACCGAGACCAATCAATTTTTTGACAGTCCCGTAAAACCGGGTACTTCTGTGGAAGAGCCGGAACCAGAACCCGAGCCATCGGGAGAACTTTGTGCTTTCCCCGGTGCCGAAGGTTTCGGAAGGAATACCACCGGTGGCCGTGGTGGAAAAGTATATCATGTGACTACTCTTGCAGATGGAACACAATCCGGAACTTTGCGGCATGCTGTTTCGCAAAGCGGAGCACGTACGATTGTTTTTGATGTGGCCGGTACCATCTTTCTGGATAGGGATCTTTCCATTTCCAACGGTGATTTGACGATTGCAGGACAGACAGCGCCAGGACAAGGTATCTGTATTGCCAAATATCCGGTCACGATTAAAGCGGACAACGTCATTCTTCGTTATCTTCGTTTCCGTGTAGGTAATGAATCCGGCGGAGAACCTGACGGATTGGGAGGAATGGAGAATAAAAACGTGATTGTGGACCATTGTTCCATCAGTTGGTCGGTGGATGAATGTTGTTCGGTATATGGTGGCGAGAATCTGACGATCCAGTGGTGCATTATTTCCGAAAGCCTTCGTACTGCCGGACATGGAAAAGGCAAACATGGATATGGTGGCAACTGGGGAGGTGCCGGCGCTTCTTATCATCACAATTTGATGGCTCATCATGAAAGTCGTGTCCCGCGCCTTGGCCCACGTCCGTTTACACAGGAACGCGAACATATGGATTTACGGAACAATGTATTCTATAATTGGGCCGGAAACGGATGTTACGGTGGTGAAGGCATGAAAGTGAATATCGTCAACAATTATTATAAACCGGGACCTGCCACTCCTAAGAATAAAGCAGTTCGCTATCGTATTGCCGGCATTGGCATCCGTACTACGGAATATATCGAGACTTTCCCGTCATTTGCTCCCATGCTGCATGTCTGGGGAAAGTTCTTCGTAGATGGAAATGTGGTGGAAGGAAGTGATGAAGTAACGAATGATAATTGGACAAAAGGTATCTACGAACAGATTGACAATAGTAAATGTGACGGTTTGTTTACTACTGTTACACGTGATACGATTCGTCTGGATGCTCCTTTGGAAACCGATGTCATTACTACTCATACCGCAGAGCAGGCTTTCAATCTGGTAGTGGCTTATGCAGGATGTTCAAAACAACGGGATATTATTGACGAGCGTATTGCTAAAGAGACTAAAGACGGTACGGCTACTTATATAGGTAGTGTTACCGAAGGTGCGGCTAATGCTCCCGGATTAATTGATTTGCCTTCGGATGTGATGCCCGCAGGGCAGGCAAGTCCATGGCCCGAGTTGAGTGATGGCGGTGTGGCGGCTGATGCTTTGAAAGATACGGACGGAGACGGTATGCCCGATGTATGGGAGACTGCCAACGGATTGAATCCGAATGATGCTTCCGATGGTATTACGACTACATTGAGTGAAGATGGATATACTAATTTGGAAGTTTATCTGAACAGTCTTGTCAGCGATATTACGGAAAATCAGAATAAAGCTATGTAATAGTAGTTAAGTAGTTAAGTAGTAAGTAACTGAGTGATTAAGTGTTTAAATAGTAAATAGTAAGTGGTTAAGTGATTAAGTGATGAGTCAGCTAAATAGAAATAGCTTATCTTATGTATTTCCCTTAACTACTTACTTTAAAAATCCTCCTATTCTGCTAATTATTCCCCTTTAAACGATTAGGGTTGCGTTAATATTGCAATCTGGTAGGTTTCTATATCTATATTGTTAAACCTAAAATCCGCAAGCAATCT
>NZ_HF990965.1:27908-32156 GCF_000432295.1 Bacteroides sp. CAG:189 | reverse complement strand
ATGAACTGAAGATCCCTCATGTGGTGGTTTCATCCGTATACATGCTGGTACAGGCATTGGTGATAGTCGGATACTTCTATTTTTATTCGTATGGTTATTGGTATTTGTTGGCTACCGTACTTATATTGGGTACGCTATACGTGTTGTTTATGAAAAAGTATTTTCGACTACATCTCATGAATAAATAGGCTGAGAAATATATAAACCTTTTATCCGCTTATCTTTTTATATTCTAAGTTACCACAAAGCAACTTTCCCTAAATTCCCAATTTCTAATTTGGCACTTATTCCCATTGCTTTAAAAATTCTTGCTATGGTAGAAAATGTTAGATTCTTTCCACTCTCTATACGAGAAATTTGTGCTCTTTGTACACCGATTAAACTACCAAGTTCTTCTTGTGTCATATTCTTTGATAGCCTGGCCTGTTTGATCGCTTCACCAATGAAGTGAGAATGCACATCAGTTTGCAAATCAACTTCATATTTGTCTCGCTTAGGAGTACCTTTTTTCCCTATATATTTGTCCTCAATTTCTCCGAGGGTATAAAATTTGTTATCTTTCATATCACTATTTTTTAGAGTTGAAATATTCTTTTCTTATTTCTTGGGCTTTTGTTATTTCTTTTGATGGAGTCTTTTGAGTTTTTTTGATAAATCCGTGTGTTGCAATCACTAAAGTATCTATATTACTCGTCTTATCCCAAAAAGCTAACAAGCGGTATTGAGCATTATTATATCTTGTTCTAAATTCTCATATATCTGTATCATCCAGCTTTTTAAAGAGCTCGGGGTCTATAGTATATGTAGATTTACGGATGTTATAAATGATCTTCTCCCGAATTTTAGAATTTAGTCCCTCAAGGAAATCACTCGCTTCAGATGATAATATCACATTAATTTTAGCCTTGGTTTCCATTACTTTATTTTGATACAAAGATAAAGAAATAGTTCCATATGAAGAAACATTTTGAGGGAAAAAGCATTAGCACTCAAATCTGAAACTGAAACAAGTTTAGTATTATCTCAGTACAGTCGTTTTGTCGTGTTATAAACATCGAGGTAATCATTTCCTCAGTTGTATTACGCAGTTGTTTGCTACGGATTTAAAGCCAAATATTTTTTGATTAATGGTAAATCGCGTATAAGTTGGTTTGTGTTGTAGAAAAGAATCTGGTTTGATTTTGTATATTTGGATAAATGTGTTACTTTTGTTATCAAAGAAGATTTTTATGACAGCAAACGAATGTATAAATACGTTTTCTAATCATCTTTTTTGGGATGTACACAAAGAAGATATTGATATTGACAGGCATTCTAAATATATAATAAAAAGAGTGTTGGAATATGGTGTCTGGAATGATTGGATGGTATTACGTATTTATTATGGTTTACCTCGAATCGTAGAAGAAGTAAAAAAGATGAGAGATTTGGAACCCCGTGCTTTAGCTTATATTGCTTCCATTTCGAATACTCCTAAAGAAGAATTCAGATGTTACACTTATCAACACTCGATACCACAACACTGGAACTTCTAAGGAAGTTACAGAGTATCCCCGCATTATGTAAAACTCGCTTGGTGGGAGGCACTGCTTTAGCTTTGCAAATAGGACATCGGAAATCTATAGATTTAGATTTTTTTGGTAAAATAGAGGTGGAAAAGGATGAACTTGTAATAGCATTGGAACAAATAGGTGCTTTGACAGTATTGAAAGAATCTCCTCGTATTCATATTTATTTGTTGAACAATGTTAAGATTGATATTGTAGATTATCAATATTCATGGGTTGATGATGTAGTAGTAAAACAAGGAATTCGGATGGCGAGTTTAAAAGATATAGCAGCAATGAAAGTTACAGCTATTATTGGGAGGGGGACTAAAAAGGATTTTGTTGATATTGCTTTCTTATTGCGGTATTTCTCTATGAATGATATATTGGATTTTTACTCTCAAAAGTATCCGGATGGGTCTATTTTTATGGCAATGAAAAGTTTAGCATATTTTGATGATGCTGAAGAGGACATAATGCCGTATATGTTAACTGATATAACGTGGGAAAATATTAAGCAACAGATATTGTCTAATATTTTTTGATAATAATTAATAATATACTTTCGATAATAAAAACGTAAAGCGGCATGTCTATTTTCCGAAGACATGCCGCTTTACATTTTATAGCTCTCCTTTGACGAACTATGTCAGTTTTACCACTCCCGTAACTTGATCCAGTGCTCCGGGAACCAATTCGTATCCCATCGCATAAGGTTCCGGAATTTCCGGGTTGGTAAGTCCGAATTCACGGATTGATTTGAATCCGAAGCGGTGATAATATTCAGGATCGCCACAAAGGAACGCTGCTTTGTATCCCAACTCGCGTCCCCGTCTGAGACCTTCTTTCATTAATGCGGAACCCACACCGTGGTCTCTATATTCCAATAACACGGATAGGGGGGCCACTAATAAAGATTCAAATTTGTTTCTGTCTTCCTGTATCACGTACATCCGGGTGAGCAGAATATGGCCGATTAATTTTCCATTCAGTTCGGCTACTAATCCTAATTCGGGGATGTAGTTTTCACTGTTCCACAGATTTACGGTGAAGTCCTGTTCATCGCCGTCGGCTACTTTGGCAGTCTGGAAGGCGGTTTGTATTAAGTGGTATAACTCGTGCCGGTCTTGCTTGGTTTCTTGTCTGATAACTATAATTTCTTTCTTTTCCATTGTTTTTTTATTTAATTTCCACCAGATACTGTCTGCTGATTCTTTAAACTGCTTCATCTTGCTTTTCTGTAATACATATTGGGAAGCGATATTGTCTTTTTCGGTTTCCGCTATGACGGATTGTACCCCTGCAATGTCGAAAGCCCATTTACATAAGGCTTTCAGAGCTTCGGTCATATAACCGTGGTTCCGGTAGGAAGCATATATCCCGTAACCGACTTCGACGCTGCCTTCCGCATCGGGGAGGTTTTTGAAACAGGCGGAGCCGATGGCTTTGTTTTCTGATTTCAAGATGATCTGCCAGTTGGTCAGCAGGAGAAAGTTTTCGGGATGCTTGCCGGCAAGCTGATATTGACCGGTCATAGCCTGACGGGTATGCGGATCAAGTGTTTCGTTGGAAGGAGTCAGCCTTAAGGCGTTTTCCATAAAGTGTACTCCATTCAGAAGCAGGGCGAACTGCTCCGAATCGAATGGTATGATTCTTAAACGTTTTGTTTCTATCATATGATTTCTGTTGATAAAATGTTGAGTAAATAGGAGATGATCTCATGATCTGTCTCCATTAAAAAAAATAAGAATAGGATTCCTGTCCGGATAGAATATGCCGGATTTTACAAAGGAGGGGATAGCCAGATGAGTAGTGAGAACTACAGGCTATTTAGCACACCAATATATTGGAAGATGAAGGATTTGTTTTCAAAAAATGTTTTTTATTTCGTTGCCAAATATAGAACTTTAAATTTAAATATTGCGTCTTTAGCTGAAAATAAAGACGATAACTCCTGTTATCACTACATAGGCCAGTGCATAGGGGATGGCTGCTTTTAGGATTTCTCCCTCTTTTCCCTGCTGGTTGCTTGCCGAGGTAGCGATAGCGATGCTTTGGGGAGATATGATTTTACCTCCTGTCGCACCGACCGTATTGGCGGCCGACAACCAGTCCGGACTCACGTTGATGTGTCCGGCGACGCTGGCTTGCAGCTTTCCGAAAAGGATATTCGATGAGGTATCACTGCCGGTGATGAAAGTACCGAGACATCCGATGACGGGGGCAAAAAGCGGATAAAGGCTTCCGGTAGCAGTAGCCAGGGCAGTGGCGATTACGGCAATCATTCCTGCCGTATCCATGATGGTGGAAAGGCCGACAAGGCAGATGACCGTGATGAACGTTTTCTTCAATTGCTTCACCGTATGCCAAAGTACGGTGAACATCTCTTTGACTCCGGCACCTTGTATGAGCCCTCCAATAAACGTGCCTATGAAGAGAAGTACTCCTGCATGGGTGAGCCACGAGATGGTATAGTTTAGGGTCGAGTCCCCGACAGGCAGGCTGATGCGGGTGACCCAGTTATTTTCGAGTGTATGGCGCAGGCCGGGAAACAGAGGACTGGTCAGTATGATCAACAAGAGGATGAGCAGGTAGATGCTCCAGGCGTTGAGAATATCTTTCGTCCGCAGAGGGTTCTTGCGGGCACGTTCTTCTTTCGGGGCGGTGAGCTTTCCGTAGATGACGATCACGATGATCGAAA
>NZ_HF990965.1:0-27898 GCF_000432295.1 Bacteroides sp. CAG:189 | reverse complement strand
ACGATCACGATGATCGAAAGAATACTTCCGATAATGGCCGGTGATTCGGCACCCATGTAGCGTGCGGCCATGTACTGGCTGGTCAGGGAGACGCCTCCTACCAATAGTGCTAAGAATAAATTCTTCGGAAGTGATTTCAACTTCGGATCGGTGAGGAACAGCAAAACCAATGGGATGAGGAACATGAGCACGGATAGCTGTAATACGACATTGGTACTCAGGTTCTGCACATCGAGGCTGGTTTCTTTGGCCAATACGAGCACAGGGGTACCGATAGCACCGAATGCCGTAGCAACGCTGTTGGCTATCAGGCTCACTACTGCGGAGAACACGGGCTTGAATCCGAGACTGATCAGGATGGCGGCAGGGATAGCTACGGCTGTCCCGAAACCGGCCATTGCTTCCAGCAATCCACCGAAGCCCCAAGTCAACAGTAACACTTGAATGCTCTTGTCTGTGGAGATGGAGGTGAATTGCTGCTTGATTATTTCCATTTTCCGGGTTTTCAATAATACGTTATAGCTGAAAATAGCCATCACGATGATAATCAGAATAGGAGAAACCGCTTTCAACGCTCCGTACAGGAAGGAGCAGGCGAGATCGTCTATTGCAAAATGAAAGCCGAAAAGGGCGATTAGCATGGTCACGATGAGAGAGATGACACTGCTTCTGTCGCCCGGCATCTTAAAAAAAGCCATCAATACAATAAGAAGCAGAACCGGAACAATAGCAAGAATCAGTGTCATAATCGTCAGTTTAAGTTATGTATGTATAACAAAACTAACAGGTGTTTTGACTGTCCGGCCGGTCGTTTTTTATGATTTTATTTCAAAAAGTACAGAAATATTTATATCAGAGGTATAAAAGGTATGAGAAGAGCCGGATCAGGTTTCATCATGAATCCCGTCCGGCTCTTTGCTGTATATATCTATATGAATAGAAGGGTTCTTCCTGCTATTTACCGGATGGCTTTTTGGAATCCAGTATTTTCTGTAATTGCTTTAAGTTTGCTTTTGCGGCATCATTACCCATATGGGCAGCCTGTGTGAAGGCGGCGATGGATTGGTTGATGTTGCCGTTGAGGAAATCATACACTCCGCTGTTGTTGATGTATTCGGCTGTCTGCTTGTTGGCCTTTTCCATAAATTTCACGGCCGTTTTCAGATCCTTCTTGGTCAGTGCCACAGCGGCGGCGTTCAAGTTGGCTACTTCATCGTCGGGGTATATACGTACGGCAACATCGAATACGTTTACAAAATCGTCACTGCCTTTCGGATAGCTGTTGGCTACCTGGTACATTTCGTTCAGGCTCAGATACTTCGGATTGGTTTTGATGACAATACGGCCTTGTTCCACATCGAAGTTGACTACCGTATAATCTATCTTGCAGTTCACTTTGCGCAATCCCGGATAAATCTCTTTCAGCATAGTGCGATAAGGAGCTCCGCCACCTACGTGCATGATCTCTTTTTTGCGGAGGGCATCATCACCGGTATTTTTGATGATGTGGATGAAGGTCTCTTTATCTTTCATGGAAGAGGTTTCCAAAGCCTTTATCAATCCGTCCCAGTTTTCGCCTCCAAAAGATACTTTGTAGAGATTGGCCGGTACTTTTTCATTGGCGGTGAGATAGGCTTTCAGCGCTTCGGCACGTTTTTGCGAAAGCTGTTCGTTGAATTTCAACGGGCCTTCGGGCGAAGCAAATCCTTCGATGCTGATGCCGGTGATGGTGAGGTTCCGGTCATTCTGAACCTTGCCGAACATAGAACGTATGTTCATCAGTTCTTGGTGATTATTCATAAAGTCGGTCAGTATCACCGATTTGCTTACAGGGAAGTCCAGATGGGCTTCGTACTGTTCGCTACGCTCTTTTACTATTTCTACCGGTGGTTGGATGTAAGCTACGATCGGTGACATGGCTGCCAGTCGTTTGGCTTCGGTAGACACGCTGTTGGTGATCAGTTCCTGGGCAATCATCTCTTCATTATTGCCGCAACCGCAAAGATTCTCGACAAGATTGAGCGAGGCATTCTCCATCCACGGCTGGTAGGGGATGACTTGGGTATAGTTCAGTACTTCTCTTTTATCGTAGGGGATGACGATGGCCGTAGGAGCTTCGCGTTCGATGGCTAAACCGCGAACGTAAGCTTTCTGACGGCGGCGGCCGTTAATGATGATGTCTTGCAGAGGGACATTGTGTTGTCCGTCTGTCAATAGCGGTGTAAGAGTCAGTGAGCGTTGGGGGCTGACTACCAGATTCTTCATGTCGATCGTCATGTCTATGTATAGAGAATTGCCCTGTTGCCATAGCGATACGCCCGACAGGCTGATGGCATCATTATAAAGTTTCTGGGCACTGGCAGGAAACGCGATGACAAGGGCCAGCAGAATATAGATAACTTTTCTTTTCATTGTTATAATTGGTTTATGGGTTGGTTGTTTATTTGAAAGTATAAATGAAGCTAAGGCCTATTTTGGTAGGTCCGAAGTAGTCTTTGGTATTATGGTCGATCTTGCGGCCGTCGTCTCCCGGTTCGTATTTGTCATATTTGATGTAGGCATATCCCACGCCGATGGTAGCTTCCATGCTCCAACGTTTTTTCAATATCCACTGATAACCGTAAGAGATACCGGCACCGTAGATTTTACCGTCATACCGGTCGTGTCCCAAACCGAACATATTTAGGTTGCTGATGTCTGCATCGGCATAGTGTCCGTGCAAGCCGAAGAAGCTGCCATTGAACCGTTCGCAGAGCCAGTAACGCAGTTCGGGCTGTACGAGCCAGTGTTTCAATTGCTTGTTATCCGAAAACTTCCAGGGGTTGTAGTTTCCCGAAATGTCGAGGGTTAATTTTTTAGCCAATCCTATTTCAAGTCCCAGATTCGGAGTACTTGTGGCCCAATAGAGGGCATTGGTTTTGATGGCAATTTTGGGTAGATAGGTCTGGTTTTTTTGCTTTTGGGCATTTACCCCTGTGGCAAAAGCGAGCAGAAACCCTACTGCTAAAATCAATTTCATTGTTCTCATTTCCGTTTTGGTATAGGTTTTATTATTTATTTCGGGTATCAACACTTACCGCTACGGATTTGTTTTCAGGAGGAGGATAATAATTTGTCAATGTGCCAATATGCCAATGTGCCAATTGGCTGCGCTGTAGGGTAAGGAATATATTGCAAAACAATTACATATTCTCCACTTTTATTGGGATATTACACCTTTTTTCAATTACTGCATTCTTCAATTATCACATTGATATATTAATACATTCTTCAATTAATACATTCTTTAATTGGCATATTGGCACATTGTCCAATTGGCACATTATTAATTGGCACATTATTTTTTTTTGCACACAACAATGGTGACTGCCGTAACGATCAGCATGATTCCGATGGCGCTTGCTACGGTGAATGATTCTTTAAAGGCTACTATGCCGATGATGACTGCCGTCAGAGGTTCCATTGCCCCGAATATGGAGGTGAAGGTAGGGCCGATGTGCTTGATTGCCTTGACCAGTGTGATGTTTGAAATGGCTGTAGCCGGTAATGCTAATCCTAAGATGTACAGCCAGGTAACACCTTCTGTTACCGGCCGGATGCCACTGGTGAAACAGCCGCAAATGATGAAGAGAAGCGCTCCTAATCCCATTACATAACAAGTCAGCACAGTCGATTCGATCTGTACTGCACGGCTTTTTCTTACTCCGATAATGTATCCGCCGTAAGAGAATACGGATATACAGGCGGATATGATACCGAGCGTAGTGCTACCGTTGCCATGACCGATGTTTCCCGATGAAAGGAGTATGGCGCCGACGATCGACATCGATATGGCGGTAATGATCCATGCCGATCTCTTTTCATGGAAAAAGAGGATCATGCTCATGGCCACGGCCAATGGGTACATGAAGTGAATGATGGAAGCTACTCCGCTGGCTATGTTTTGATAAGCGATCAAAAGGCTCAGGGAAGTAGCTGCCCGAAACAGACTTAATAGAAAGACGGTTCCGAAATCTTTTTTATTCAATCGGAAGTTACACCCGGACAGCCAGCCGAAAAGTATCAGTGTGAGAGATGCTATTCCCCAACGATAACTCAACACCTCGAAGGAAGAGAAACCGATGTTGAGAAGCATCACGGAAAAGAAAGGCGCCAGTCCGAACGTGGAAGAGGAGACTGCCGCGTACAGGATACCTTTTGTTTTGTTTATTGATTGAAACTGCATGATCTTATATAACTGTAAAAACGTTGCAAAAGTATAAGTTTTGACAGGGATACGGATGATGTTTTCGCTCTTTTTTGCTTTCTCCGGTGAGGTATTCCTATATATTCATTAAATCATTTAAAGATTCGCTCATACTGGGATGTGTGAAGATAAAATCCCGTAAGAACGTATATTCTTGTCCGGTTTTCATAGCGAAAGCTACCAGATTGATTATTTCGCTCGATTCGGGGCCGAACAGGGTACATCCTAAAATCCGGTTGGTATCCGTATCTATGATTACTTTGAACAGGCCGTCGGTCTCTCCCAATGTTTTTGCACGGGGGATGGCCGTTACGGGCAGTTTGTTTACTTTAAAATTCCGGCCGGTTTTCCGGGCTTCTTCTTCACTCATGCCGATGCGTGATAGCGGCGGGTCGATAAATACGGAATAGCTCACCGGATCACGATCATTCAGGGTGCGCTGCTGCTTTCCGAACAAATCTTCGCGAATGATACGGTAGTCGTCCAAAGAGATATAGGTGAATTGTAAACCACCTTTCACGTCACCGATGGCACGGATCTGAGGGTTCGTTGTTTTCAGGAACTCGTCTACTATAATTGCTCCGCGTTCGTTGACTTCTACGCCGGCCGCTTCCAGACGAAGCTCCCGGGTGTTGGGGCGACGTCCGGTTGCCAATAAGATGGCATCTGCATCCAGTACGTGAGTTTCTCCGTTTTCCGCATTCCGGTAAACGACCGTATTGCCTTTTATCTCCTGTACTTTTGCATTCAGGATGAATGATATGCCTTTCTTTTCCAAGGTCTCTTTTACGCTGTCGGCTATATCCCTGTCCTCTCGTGAGATGAACTGCGGATAGCTTTCCAGTACGGTTACTTTGGCGCCGAACGAAGCATACATCGATGCAAATTCCAGACCGATATAACCGCCGCCCACAATTACCAGTCTTTCGGGAAGTTCTTTCATTTCCATAATAGAAGTACTGGTGTATACCGAGGGATTGTCTTTGATCCCTTCGATTGGCGGAATCACTGTCTCCGATCCGGTGTTGATAAAAATTTGCGGAGCTTTGATCCGGAGAACCTCACTGCCGGTTGTTATTTTTACCACCTCTTTGTCTTCAAAGGAACCGGTTCCCGTATATACCGTGATATAAGGGTTATCAGCCAGATTATGATAGTTTTTCTTCCGTAACATCGAAGTAACTTCCTCCTTCCGGGCAATTGCCTGCCGGTAATATTCTCTTTTTTCTTCGAAAGAACTACCGGCAGGAGTCAGTTTGGACAGATGAACCAGTGTCTTGGTCGGAATGCAGCCGATGTTGATACACGTACCTCCGTACATCTTGTCCGAACGTTCGATTACTGCGACTTTCTGTTCGCGTTTTGCCAACTCTGCTGCTAAGGTTTTCCCCCCTTTGCCAAAACCTATGATAATTGCATCAAACTGTTTCATGACTTTGTTTTTTTAATTATGCTGAAAAGTTATTTTTTTAATTGTGCCAAGACCTTTTTTGCCGAATCGGACAGTACTACGATGGCTCCTGCCAGTATGGCCGTGTCTTTGATAACCAGTCTTCCCGCTCCGGTCAACAGGGGAAAACCATGTTCTCCGCTGCCCAAGTCCGGCACCCAGACTTCCGGTGTGGTGACCAGAAACGAAAGTGTCCCTAATGTCATGATGATAGCCAATCCTGCACCTGCCAGTCCTATTTTGGAAGAGAATATCCCTAAAAATGTCAGTATGCCGATACCCATAATTAAGATTCCCAACCCGCGTGAAAAGCCATACGTGTTGTTTTCCTCGTGCCATTTGTGTTTCGCTTCATTGAATTCCCCCTCTTTCAGTTTGTACTCTTTATACTCGGGAGCACTCTTTGTATAGAAGAAACTCATGAAAGGGCTGTTCGCAACAAACGGAACAATGCCTTCGGCTTCATAGTTCCAGAATTTCAGACCACCGATCCAAACGAATATCACTAATATAGCTACACGGATCAGGTTGATACCTAATTTTTGTGTAGATGCCGCTACATTCAGAAATGCAATAAACAACGAATTCAATCTTGTCCTCATCTTAATCTTTTTTATGGGTTAAATTTTATGTTGCAAAGATCGGCTGTTTTTCCGTAGCCGGAAATGGCAATTTTGCAGAATAAATTGGCAATTATTCCTTTTCCTGTTTTTTTATCACAAAGACCGGGAACAGTACGGGTGGGCGACAAGGTGGAAAGGCAGAAATAATACCTAAAAATGGGGATGGATAAAACGGATTTTTTATCTGAACTTTGCGGCCTTAAATAAAATAAGGTGAAATGAAGCGATTATTTCTATTGTGTGTCGTTGCGATGTGTGTGGTATTTTCTTTTCGGGCACAAGGGCAGGAGACGATTTCCATAGGAGAACGTCATACTCTGTTTTCCCGGCTATTGAACGAGGAGAGAGCCTACTGGGTTTATCAACCTGAGAAGCACCCCGGAGAGACGGAACGGAATTACCCGGTTCTTTATCTGTTGGATGGCGATTCTTTCTTTCATACGGTGGTAGGGTTCACCCGTTTCTTTTCTTCTTCCAGAGTCTCTTCGCTGCCTCCTTGCATCGTAGTGGCTGTTTTGAATACAGACCGTACGAGAGATTTGACACCGACCCCTTCGGCTGCCCGTCGCGACGGAACTGTCCGTTCCGGTGATGAACCGAAAGGAGGGGGTGCAGAACAATTCTATCGTTTTCTGGTAGAAGAGTTACGTCCGGCTATCGAAAAAGAATTTCCGGTCGGTGGGCAGAATATGTTGGTAGGCCATTCGTTTGCAGGATTATTTGCTTTGCATGTTTTGTGGAATCATCCGGAATCGTTCGATACTTATATGGCACTCGATCCCAGCTTGTGGTGGGATCAGGGAGCTTTTCTGAAACAGGCCGGTACGCGGGGTGATAAAACGGTTTTTGATGGAAAACAGTTGTATGTTGCTTTTGCCACCCGTCCTCGTACCGAGAGGAATCTGATACATTTTCCGTTGACTGACACCTTTCTGGATACGGTAATTCCGGAGATGGAACGTTGCAACTTGCGTGTTGTTTCAAAGAAATTTCCGGAAGAGACACACGGTACGATTGCTCTTCCGGCAATTTACGACGGTTTGAAATGCTTGTTTGCCCGATGATATTTTTTCTTTTCAATGTGTCAAAATGACAAAGTGATATTCTTGTATCCTCAGAATCCCTTCATTAGGGAGAAGGTTGGGGTAACTGTATAAAATCCCCTTTATTTCCGGTTAGGCTTATTCGGATTGTATCATTTATTGCTGATTGTGTGACAAATGTCTCTTTATTTGAATGTTTAGTGCGTAAATTGTTTCTGAAGAATGTGTTTAGTACGCTTTGGGATATTTGAAGTCAGTGTATCTCCGGTCATCAGTTAGCGCTCCAAAATGTGTTTTAGGGCGGAATTGATTTTTCTCGTAGAGTCTTTCAGTGTTTCCCGTAGAGTTTTACTCCGTTCCTCGTAGAGGAACGGAGTCTATCATGCCGGGATAATGAGCCTGGCATGCCGAGATAAATCACATATTTATCCATATATGACAGAAATATACAGAAAATATCTCATGTAAATTACTTTATTATGCAACCTGTTCTCTATTTTTAATTGTTTTCAGGACTGCTGTGTTAGCGAAAGCGATGATATTGTAGCAAATGGATGCAATAAACGGCATTTGGCTAACTTGCTATTTGCTGTTCGCATACTCGTCCCAAGTTCTGTGTGCAATGGCACCACCGTCACCTTCACGTACGGGCTGTCCCTGTGCGTTATATCCAAGAACCGGTTTGCTTGATTTACCGCTGCTGTTGTCCATCGCCTTTACGAAACTGCTGTCTTTGACAAGTGCCATGATAGCAAATGCGACCACTGTCGGCAGTATGAAATAAATCAACCAGCTTGTTGCAAAAATAAGTGCAATGATCAGGAATCCGATCGACCATATCCCGGGAAAATAGATGATGAGCCACCATGTTTTGAATTTCTTTATCATTTCCCACAGCATTCCTATTGTAGAGGCGATCCAGAGGAGTATCATTAATGGCAGAAGTTTTAGCATGAACGGATATTCCGAGAAATGGGTGAAAAAGTCCGGATTGAATTTCAATGAGCTGACAAGATCCTCGTTGTAGTCTACGTAAAAGATGAATAGTCCTACAAGGGCCGAAACAATCAGATAAATAGCCTTGAAGTAGATTTTATCTCTTTGATAGAAACAGACGTTCTTGCGGATTTTGCTTACAACAAGCCAGTATATGAGTTTCCACAACAGAAAAACAAGAAAGAATGCGCCACCGAAAATAAAAAGTAATGCTAAAACATCTTGCGGTTGATAAAAAACGATGGCCCAGTTATGCTGTAAAGGATTAAACATACCGGCATCGCACCAGCCTTCTCCCACCGTTTTACCGTTTTTTATGGCCTTCACTATTACAGCATGCGAATAATCCGTCTTTTGCATAAATTTCTCACGCGAGAGACTTTTGTCATATCCGCCGACAATCTGTAAGGTGTCTCCCCTGAATATCTGGCAAACCTTGTTCGTGACGTTAAGATCCTGGTCTCTTTTCACTTCGGCTGACGTAGTCAGATAAATGGGAATAGCCGAATCATTGATTTCATTAAGTTCGTCCTTTGTAGATTTCTTCACGGTAACAAAGTCACCGGGCCTGACTCCTTGATAATAGTACAACATGGCCGAATCTTTGGCAGCCCCCTCGGGCATCGCTTCGATCTTTGTAATGTCAATTCCCCTTTGGCAGGAGCATAAAACAGAAATTCCGAGAAAGAATAGAATGACGGCTTTTGCGGTTTGTTTCCGTCGAGTGCTGGATGGTTGTTTCATGGGCGATTAAGATTAATTTGTTGAACAGATGAATATTATTGTGTATATGTAACATAATCACAGAAAGCATCTTCTGATACTTTCATCTTTGGTTAACTCAAAAGGTTTAGTTTAAGTCTCCGGCACAACTATACGTGCATAAAAAGGATCGCATGCCTGTCCTTCATTCAACAAATATATGATTTTTTTAGTAAACCGCCTCAATAACCGTTTAAAAACTTCATTTCCATCCATTCCCGGCTCTCTTTATACCACTTGCAGGCGATACTCATTCGGAGTAATTCCGATAACTTTCTTGAATATCCTGCTCAAATGGTGTGGATATTTAAAGCCTAACTCATAAGCTATTTCGCTGATTGTCTTATTGCTTTCGGCCAACAATTCTTTTACTCTTTCCATGATGGCCAACTGAATATATTCTTGTGCCGATTTTCCGGTTTCCCTTTTCACCAGATCTCCGAAATAGTTCGGAGAAAGATGCATCTGTTCGGCACAATACTGTACGGATGGCAATCCTATGGTAGACGTCTTTTCCGAATCGAAATACTGTTGAAGTATTCGTTCGAAATTGGTAAGCAAGTCGCGATTGACCACTTCGCGGGTCACGAACTGGCGTTCGTAAAAGCGCACGCAATGATTGAGCAAAGTTTCTATGTTGGAAGTGATAATCTGCTTGGTATGCTTGTCGATGGTGTGCTCCAATTCTTCGCGTATCTCGTGAAAACAATTCAGGATGATCCGGCGTTCGCGGTCCGACATGTGGAGGGCTTCGTTAGATTCATAAGAGAAAAAAGTATAGTCTTTTATCCTGCGGGCGAGGGGAGTTCCGTATAGCAAGTCCGCGTGGAACATCAGCACGATGCCTTTGGGATTCACGGTTTCTCCGTCATCATTGATGCCGGCTATTTGCCCCGGAGAGATAAAAACCAGTGTACCGTCTTCATAATCGTATTTATTACGGCCATACTGAAGTGTTCCGCAAGCAAGTTCTTTGTAGAACACACAATAAAAACCGAAGTTCTTCCGGCAATGTCTGATCGATTTTAGGGTAGAAAGATCCGTTACACTGACTAAAGGATGCAGGGTTTTTGTTCCCAATAAATTGTTATAGTCTTGAATGGTTTCCAGTTTTATTATATTCTCCATATCGGTATCTGTTTATTTCATCATTCGGCATCAGTTTACTCCACTGGCATCTGTTTACTCCACTACAAAAATAAGTGTTTTATTTCGGATATTCATATTATGAGCATCATAATCCGTAATTCGTGTTAGCTATTCTGTAATCCATGTTAGAATGCTGATTAGCAGTGATTAATTCGAATGACATATTGTTTTTTGCAGAATCTGTAATTCGGGTATGAATACCGGGGATTTGTCTACAAAGCATGTGGCAGATACCATCTATATTTGCATCAAAATAAGAAATGAAATGAAAAAGTTATTATTGATTCCCATGATGCTGCTGACCGTCCTGTCGATGGCAGCATGCGAGGGCTCCGACGACGAGCCGTTTACACCCGGACAATCCGAAACTCCCGGTCAACCCGAAACTCCCGATGTATCTTCATTGGCTGTAAACATTACGGTCGGTGACCGCACGGTCACCGCAACGATGGAAGATAATGCTGCTGCACGGGATTTCCTCTCGCGTCTGCCGCTTGAAGTGACATTGAACGATTACAACAATGTAACGGAGAAAATTTTCTATCCCTCTCCGGCTCTGACGACCGGGGGCGTTACACGCGGTTGTACTCCTGTGCCCGGCGACATTACCATCTATGTGCCGTGGGGTAATGTCGCTATTTTTTGCAAAAGCTGGTCGCACAGCAACGATTTGATTAAAATAGGTCGTATCGACGGTAGCGGTATCGAGGCTTTGAGCGTGGCCGGAGATGTACCCGTAAAATTTGAAAGGAGATAAGAGATGACTACGAACGAATTCAAGGAATATGTAAAGACCCGCAAGGCACTCGATACGGAGGAGATACACCGCTTTATGGACGATATGAGTAACGAATCGAGACGTATCACTTTCCGGCTGAATACGGCCTACCATACACCGGATGAAGTACGCGGATTGCTCTCCGAGTTATTCGGTTATCGAGTGCCGTCATCGCTGCGGGTATTTCCACCGTTCTATGCCGATTTCGGTAAGAATATCACTGTCGGTGAAGGTGTATTCATTAATGCCTGCTGTCATTTTCAAGATCATGGCGGTGTGACGATCGGTGACGGATGTCAGATCGGGCATAATGTAGTATTTGCCACGTTAAATCATGGTTTGGCTCCGGAAGAGCGTCAAACGACCTATCCTGCACCTATCATTCTCGGCAGAAATGTATGGGTAGGCTCTAACGCCACGATTCTTCAGGGGGTAACCATTGGAGATAATGCCGTCATCGGCGCCGGAGCGGTCGTGACAAAAGATGTGGAGGCAAATACGATAGTAGGCGGTGTTCCTGCAAGATTTATCAAGTCTATAATTGTAAAATGAGCATGAGAGTACTATCACATATGGCATTCGGAAGCCTGTCCGGCCGATGCTGATAACATGGCTTGCTTCTGTACGGAGAAACGATTCGCAAAGGCAGGGAGGTTGCTGAAAAACTTAAAGGGGGGGCAATGATGTCAAGGGAGACTGTTTGTGGTTGGCATGGATGAACGGTGTTCAGAGTATCCCGTTCGATGTTCCATTGGGATAAGACATAAAAAGCTGGTTAATTTGATAGGCCTGATAAGGAAAGTGAAAATAAAAGTTTGAATGGTTTTTACTCTTAAAAATACTTTCTATCTTTGCGGCCGCTATGGTGAAGTATATCTTCTATATGTTGTTGGGGTTATTCCTTATATCAAAAGTGGTATCTGTTTCCGGTGATATAGAGGAATGCGAGACACTGCATGCCATAGTAGACACACAGCATCATCCTGAAAAATGGCATACCTTGTCGGAAAAGTTTCTCAATCACTATGAAGCCGGGATACAATGTGAGTCTTACGATAACCAGACGGATGATGTCAGTATAGGAAATAACTTTTCATTCCGTTGTAATTCTCCCTCCAAGATTTTAAGAAATAATACGGCCTCTATCATTGCCAGAATTGTGAAGTCTCTGAAGATTTTGCTTCCCGAAGAAAAAACAACCTCCTTTTCATTCAGTATCAATCCATTCAATTTCTCTTATAGATATTATATCTATACGCTGAGACGTATTCTTATTTAGTGCTTTCTTATTTAATGCTTTCTTTTTTTTGAAAGTTTCTTCTCTCTTTGTACTTGTTTTTTTATTTAAGTACTGATTAATCATACAAAATGGATTTTTTATTGGATTTTATTCTTCATATCGATCAATATATGATTGATATCGTACAGGAATACCATACCTGGACGTATGTCATTTTATTCCTGATTATTTTTTGTGAAACCGGTCTGGTGGTAATACCTTTTCTGCCGGGTGACTCTCTGCTCTTTGTGGCAGGTGCTATTGCGGCATTGCCCGATACGCCCCTTGATGTGAATATGCTGTTCTTGATTTTGTTTGTTGCCGCAGTTCTGGGTGATTCCTGTAATTATATGATAGGACGCTTCTTTGGGCGGACACTGTTCAGTAATCCCAATTCCAGGATATTCAGGCGAAGCCATCTTGAGAAAACCCATGAGTTTTATAAAAAATATGGCGGAAAGACTATTATTTTTGCACGTTTTGTGCCCATAGTCCGTACGTTTGCTCCGTTTGTGGCAGGAATGGGGAGTATGCATTATTACTATTTCATGCTGTACAATCTGATAGGCGGAGCACTGTGGATTGCCATATTCTGTTACGCAGGATATTTCTTCGGAGATCTTCCTTTCGTACAGGAGAATCTGAAACTGCTGATTGTCGCCATCATAGCGGTATCAGTATTGCCTGCTGCGGTCGAGGTGG
Organism: Bacteroides sp. CAG:189; assembly: GCF_000432295.1. Taxonomy (NCBI): domain Bacteria; kingdom Pseudomonadati; phylum Bacteroidota; class Bacteroidia; order Bacteroidales; family Bacteroidaceae; genus Bacteroides; species Bacteroides sp. CAG:189. Next base: position 14,870 of record NZ_HF990965.1, on the reverse strand, counting down.
TGCGCGCCCGGCTGAAATCCCGTAAACAAACGAAATAATTTAAAATATATACATTTATGAAAAATTCTTTTTTTAGTAGGTTTACACCCAAAGAACCCAAATTTTTTCCTTTGTTGAAACAATTGTCTGAAATCCTGGTCGCTTCATCGGAGCTTTTAGTGGAGAGCCTGAAGCATGATTCGCCTGAAGAAAGAGCCGGTTATTATAAACAGATCAAGGATATGGAACGTGAAGGAGATAAGCTTACCCATCTGATTTTGGATGAACTGGGTACCACTTTTATTACACCGTTTGACCGTGAGGACATTCATGATCTGGCTTCGAGCATTGACGATGTAATTGACGGAATAAATAGTTGTGCAAAACGTATTACCATCTATAATCCTCGCCCCATCTCTGAGAGTGGAAAGGAACTGAGCCGTATGATCCGGCAGGAGGCGGACTATATTGTCAAAGCGATGGATGAGCTTGAGACTTTTCGTAAGAATCCGAATACCTTGCGTGGGTATTGCTCAAAGATGCACGATATCGAGAATCAAGCAGATGATATTTATGAACTCTTTATTACCAAACTTTTTGAGGAAGAGAAAGACTGTATTGAACTCATCAAGGTTAAAGAAATTGTACACGAACTGGAAAAGACCACTGATGCGGCAGAGCATGTGGGCAAGATATTGAGAAGTTTGATTGTGAAATACGCATAAATACAGGTACGGCACATGGAATTATTAGTGATTATCATTGTATTGGCTCTGATATTCGATTACATCAACGGTTTTCACGATGCGGCAAATTCAATTGCCACTATTGTATCTACCAAAGTACTGACCCCTTTCCAGGCAGTGATATGGGCTGCATTCTTTAATTTTGTAGCTTTCTTTATTGCCAAATGTATCATCGGGGGCTTTGGCATAGCCAACACTGTATCGAAAACGGTAGTAGAGTCGTATATTACATTACCCATCATCTTGGCGGGAGTGATAGCTGCCATTGTTTGGAATCTGTTTACTTGGTGGAAGGGCATTCCTTCGTCGTCATCGCATACGTTAATCGGCGGTTTTGCGGGAGCGGCCATCATGGCTCACGGCTTTGAGGCCATTCAGATGAATATCATATTGAAAATTGCGGCTTTCATCTTCCTGGCCCCCTTGATAGGCATGGTTATTGCATTCGGATTTACTTTGTTGGTGCTTTATATCTGTAAACGGGCACATCCCCATACTGCTGAAGTCTGGTTTAAGAAGTTGCAGCTTGTCTCTTCGGCTTTGTTCAGTATCGGGCACGGCTTGAACGATTCTCAGAAAGTGATGGGGATTATTGCTGCTGCCATGATAGCAGGACATTCTGAAGGTTTGGGGATGGGGATAAACAGCATTAATGATTTGCCGGATTGGGTAGCATTTTCCTGTTTTACGGCTATTTCATTGGGTACGATGTCCGGTGGGTGGAAAATTGTAAAGACTATGGGAACCAAAATAACCAAGGTGACCCCTTTAGAGGGAGTTATCGCGGAGACTGCCGGTGCTTTCACGTTGTATCTGACGGAGTATTTGAAGATTCCGGTTAGTACGACACATACCATTACGGGAGCTATTATCGGAGTGGGGGCTACTAAAAGACTTTCAGCAGTCCGGTGGGGAGTTACTAAAAATCTGATGACTGCTTGGGTGCTGACTATTCCGGTAAGTGGATTGTTGGCGGCGGTATTTTATCTCATTATGTCTTTTTTTCTGGGATGAATGTATTAGCAGGGTTATTGCCGGATTTTAGTTTGAAATATGGTTGCTGATTTTGCAATCAATCAGTCTTATTGGGAGATGAAGCTATGTTGAAACTGGAAATGGATGGACATATGAGGCTACTTGTGTAGAAAGTTACACAGTGTGTCGTCTCGATTGGATTTTTAGTCATTATAGATCGTTTTATCTCATTTGTATAGGACAAAACTGCTTGGTGTTGCGGTGGTTGGTTGGGCTGATGTTAAAGATGATACTTTTATGATAATAAATGAAATCATAAAAGGTTATTATTCTTTCAATAGTTTATATTTTGTTTTGGAACAGAATATTTCAGCATGGATGAGTTTTTGATATGGATAAGTTTAATGTAGAGAAAGAAATTTTAGACACCTCTGAATTAGAAAGGCTTTTTCTACAAGAGGGTATATTGGCAACAATCAAAAGAAATGGATAGTTGATTCGTCAGAATGAAATGACAAATCAATAGGGTTTGTTGTATCTGGTATTTTCCGTTTATTAAGAATAGACGTTAATGGCAATGAGTGGATAATTGGGTATAGTTTTTTTAATGATTCTGTTTGTGACTACCCCTCTTTTATAACAGAATGGGAACTACCGTGAATATACAAACATCAGCCGATTGTGAGGTGTATCTTCTTTCTTTGAACCGGTTAAGTCGATTACAAATGACTGTACTTACCGGTCGTCGGCGTACCGGCAAGACCAGAGTGATCATGTGGTAAGGAAAACCAAAAAGAATGCTGATATGTAGCCTAAATCAGCAGCAGGGAAGAATGAAAAACTAAAAACATCCAGTTTTACATTAGTGGGTGTAAAACTGGATGTCTTCTTTGTAAACGATTGATTTTCAATGTTTATCGCGGTGCGTACGGGACTCGAACCCGTGACCCCATGCGTGACAGGCATGTATTCTAACCAACTGAACTAACGCACCAATATTTCATTTTAATCAGCTATCTCTCTCGATTGCGGGTGCAAAGGTAGCTGTTTTTACGTAATGTGCAATAGTTTTAAAAAGTTTTTTTGTGAATATATTAGCAGTTTTTTTCTTAGTGCTTCATTGTGAGATGTTTCTATATAGGATAAAAAAAGAATTTTTGATCTGTTCCTTTGCCGATTTCTGTCGGATGGTCTTCTTTTTTGTCGTTTTTTTATGTTTGAACAGAAAAGTCTTATTTTGACTGTGCTGGTATTGTTTTTTGTTTATTACATCCGGATTTAAGGCTCTGTTCTTTCTATCTGTTATATTTCTTGCTTTTAAAGTAAACTTTTTGCTCAAATTATTCGGTGTTTTGCAATAATTAGTTATTTTTGCAAGCTAAAATCGTAGACGGTGAAATGATACCGTATGAATGTAGTTAAATAGTAAATACAATGATGACAACTGCCAAACTGTTATTGCACTGTCCTGACAAACCGGGAATCCTGGCGGAAGTGACAGACTTTATCACGGTAAACAAAGGGAATATTATCTATCTGGATCAGTACGTAGACCATGTGGAGAATATCTTTTTTATGCGTATAGAATGGGAATTGAAAGACTTTTTAGTTCCGAAGGAGAAAATAGAAGATTATTTTGAAACGCTTTATGGGCAGAAGTACGATATGATCTTCCGTCTCTATTTTTCAGATGTAAAACCGCGCATGGCCATTTTTGTATCCAAGATGTCACACTGCCTTTTTGATATGCTGGCACGGTATACGGCGGGCGAGTGGAATGTGGAGATTCCTTTGATCATCAGCAATCATCCCGATTTGCAACACGTAGCCGAGCGTTTTGGCATTCCGTTTCACCTCTTTCCCATTACCAAAGAAACAAAGGAAGAACAGGAACGCAAGGAAATGGAGTTGCTGGCGCAGAATAATATCACCTTTATCGTGCTGGCCCGTTATATGCAGGTGATTTCCGAACAGATGATCAGTGCGTACCCTAATAAGATTATTAATATTCATCACTCGTTCCTACCGGCTTTTGTGGGTGCCCGGCCTTATCATGCCGCTTTTGAAAGAGGGGTGAAAATTATCGGTGCTACCAGCCATTATGTGACAACCGAACTGGATGCCGGACCTATTATCGAACAAGATGTGGTTCGCATTACGCATAAAGATTCCATTGAAGACCTTGTGAATAAAGGAAAAGATTTGGAGAAGATCGTCCTTTCGCGTGCCGTACAGAAGCATATCGAGCGTAAGGTATTGGCTTATAAGAATAAAACCGTAATATTTAATTAGTTGGCAGTGAATGATTGTCAGTGCCGATTACCGGACCGTTGCCACGGCAAGGTAATTTTCACTTTCAACTTTCAACTTTCAACTTTCAACTAAAATAAGGATGAACGTTGCTGTAATAAAATACAATGCCGGAAATATCCGTTCAGTGGATTATGCCTTGAAACGCCTTGGGGTAGAAGCGGTGATTACTGCTGACAAGGAGGTGTTGCAGGCTGCCGATAAGGTGATTTTTCCCGGAGTGGGAGAAGCGGAGACGACGATGAAACATCTTCGGGCCAGCAGAATGGATGAACTGATAAAAAATCTGCGGCAGCCGGTATTGGGAATTTGTCTGGGGATGCAGTTGATGTGCAGTCGTTCCGAAGAGGGAGAGGTCGATTGTCTGGGCATTTTTGATGTTCCGGTGAAACGTTTTGTTCCTCAGAAGCATGAAGATAAAGTGCCTCATATGGGATGGAACACGATCGGACACCTGAAAAGTGACTTGTTCGAGGGCTTTACGCAGGATGAGTTTGTGTATTTCGTGCATAGCTTTTATGTGCCCGTTTGCGAATTTACAGCAGCGGAAACGGACTATATACACCCTTTCAGTGCAGCGTTGCATAAAGATAATTTTTATGCCACGCAGTTTCATCCTGAAAAGAGCGGTGCGGCAGGAGAGAGGATTTTAAGAAACTTTCTTGATAAGAAATAAATTATAGACAGATACAGATGATTGAAATTATTCCGGCTATTGACATTATCGACGGGAAATGCGTTCGCCTTTCCCAAGGAGATTATGACAGTAAGAAGGTGTACAACGAGAATCCGGTGGAAGTGGCCAAAGAATTCGAGGCTAACGGAATACGCCGCTTGCATGTAGTGGATCTTGACGGAGCGGCTTCCAACCACGTGGTGAACTATCGTACGCTGGAACAGATTGCTACCCGCACGTCGCTGGTTATAGACTTCGGTGGTGGAGTGAAAAGCGATGAGGATCTGATTATAGCTTTTGAGAGCGGTGCGCAGATGGTGACGGGGGGAAGTATTGCAGTGAAGAATCCGGAGTTGTTCAGCCATTGGCTCGACACGTACGGGTGTGAGAAGATTATTCTCGGAGCTGATGTGAAAGATCATAAGATAGCCGTCAACGGTTGGAAAGACGAAAGCGCCTGCGAACTTTTTCCTTTTTTGAAAGAGTATATCCATAAGGGGATAGAAAAGGTGATCTGTACGGATATCAGTTGTGACGGCATGCTTGCAGGGCCTTCCATCGAGCTGTACAAGGAGATACTTGCTGAGTATCCTGCTCTTTATCTGATAGCGAGCGGTGGAGTAAGCAATATCGGTGACATAGAAGCGCTTCATGAAGCCGGAGTGCCTGCCGTTATTTTTGGCAAGGCGCTTTATGAGGGTCATATCACGCTGAAAGACCTTCGTCGTTTTATAGATTGATTTGAGTTGTGAAATAGTAATGGGTACCTATGTGTTGGCGATCGGAGGTATTGTGTGGATGCAGATAAATTGTTTGTATGGACGCAGGTAAATGATCATCATCTTAGGGAATAAATTGTAGATAATATTGTGTTAGCAAAAAGAATTATACCTTGTCTGGATATCAAAGACGGACAAACCGTAAAGGGAACTAACTTTGTCAATCTCCGCCAGGCCGGTGATCCGGTCGAGTTGGGGCGTGCTTATAGCGAGCAGGGAGCAGATGAACTGACTTTTCTTGATATCACAGCCAGTCACGAAGGGCGTAAGACTTTTGCTGAACTGGTAAAGCGGATTGCAGCCAATATCAATATTCCTTTTACGGTAGGTGGAGGAATCAACGAATTGGGTGATGTAGACCGTTTGTTGAACGCCGGAGCGGATAAGATATCCATTAATTCGTCTGCTATCCGTAATCCGCAGTTGATTGACGACATTGCGAAGCATTTCGGGTCACAGGTTTGTGTGCTTGCCGTAGATGCAAAGATGACGGAGAATGGCTGGAAATGTTATCTTAATGGCGGGCGTGTCGAAACGGACAGGGAACTGCTGACATGGACGAAGGAAGCTCAGGAACGCGGTGCCGGTGAAATTCTTTTTACCAGCATGAATCATGACGGTGTGAAAACCGGATATGCCAATGAAGCTCTTGCTGCGCTGGCTGATCAACTCTCCATTCCGGTCATCGCTTCGGGTGGAGCGGGAAATATGGAGCATTTTCGGGATGCTTTCACATTAGGGAAAGCAGATGCCGCATTGGCTGCCAGCGTTTTTCATTTCGGAGAAATAAAGATTCCCGATTTAAAATCGTATCTTTGCGGGCAAGGAATATGGGTGAGATGAAGGATTGATTAAAGGGAGAAGGGAGAATTGAGAGGGGAGAAGTGCCATGCAGTTTATTTGAATGACGGGGCTTCCTATTGCAATGATGAGTTTCATCCTATTGAAACAATGAGTTTCGTCTTATTGGAACGGTGAGTTTCATCCTATTGAAACAATGAGTTTCATCTTGTTGAAACAATGGGTTTCATCTTATTGGAACTATGGGTTTCAATAGTTGGGATCAAATGGAAAAGAAGATAATACGGAGAGAGGATACGAAAGGAGAAGGGAAAATCGAGAAGGGAGAAGGAGGAGATTCCTGAAGCCGGGGCGTTGCTGATGATGAGGTGGCGCAGTTGAAATAGTTAATAGTAAAATCGTAAAATAGTAAATATCATTATGTTGGATTTTGATAAGATGAACGGGCTTATTCCCGCTATTATACAAGACAATGACACCCGTAAGGTGTTGATGCTCGGTTTCATGAATAAGGAAGCCTATGAGAAGACAGTGGAAACTGGAAAGGTGACTTTCTTCAGCCGTACTAAGAACCGCCTTTGGACAAAAGGGGAGGAGAGCGGTAACTTCTTGAACGTAGTTTCTATCAAGGCGGATTGTGATAATGATACGCTATTGATTCAGGTGAATCCTGTAGGGCCTGTTTGTCATACGGGTACGGATACTTGTTGGGGTGAAAAGAATGAAGAGCCGGTCATGTTCTTAAAATTGTTGCAGGATTTCATCGACAAGCGTCACGAAGAGATGCCGGAAAAATCATATACTACCAGTCTTTTCGAATCGGGCATCAATAAGATTGCCCAGAAAGTAGGCGAAGAAGCGGTAGAGACAGTGATCGAAGCTACGAATGGAACCAACGAACGGTTGATTTATGAAGGGTCTGATCTGATCTATCACCTCATTGTTCTGTTGACTTCCAAAGGTTATCGCATCGAGGACCTTGCACGCGAATTGCAGGTAAGACATAGCGGCTCATGGACGAAACATTAATTACATATAATAATGTAGAGATACACCAGCAGGAACTCTGTGTGTTGAGTGACGTCACGTTGCAGTTGCACAAAGGGGAGTTTGTCTATCTGGTGGGAAAGGTAGGTTCGGGTAAGACGAGCTTATTGAAAACATTTTATGGTGAACTCGATATTGCCGACGGTGAAGCGGAGGTTTTGGGATATAATATGCGGACTATCAAGCGTAAATATATTCCGCAGTTGAGGCGTAAGCTCGGCATCGTGTTTCAGGATTTCCAGTTGCTGACGGATCGTACCGTCTACAATAATCTTGAATTCGTGCTTAAAGCTACCGGCTGGAAGAACAAGATGGAGATAAAAGAACGCATCGAAGAGGTGTTGCAGTTGGTCGGCATGAGCAACAAAGGGTATAAGTTGCCTAATGAGCTCTCCGGCGGCGAACAGCAGCGTATCGTGATAGCGCGTGCCGTGCTCAACTCGCCGGCTATCATTCTGGCGGACGAGCCTACGGGAAATCTTGATGTGGAAACGGGAAAGGCTATCGTAGAGCTGTTGCATAATATTTGTGAATCGGGCTCATTGGTGGTGATGACTACCCACAATCTGCAATTGCTGAAAGAATATCCCGGCCGCGTGTACCGGTGTGCGGAGCATTGCATTAAAGATGTGACCGGTGAATTTGCAGGAAATAATAATTAATTATACATACTAATTTTAATACAGTAACGAAAATGAAAGTTTTAAAGTTTGGAGGAACTTCCGTAGGTTCTGCACAGCGGATGAAGGAAGTAGCCAAATTGATTACCGATGGTGAAAAAAAGATTGTTGTTCTCTCGGCTATGTCGGGTACGACAAACACATTGGTGGAGATTTCCGACTATCTGTACAAGAAGAATCCGGAAGGTGCCAACGAGATTATCAATAAGCTGGAAACTAAATATAAACAGCATATTGACGAACTTTTTGCTACGCCGGAATATAAACAGAAAGGATTGGAAATTATCAAATCTCATTTCGACTACATCCGTTCGTATACGAAGGACCTATTCACTTTGTTCGAAGAGAAGGTAGTGCTGGCACAAGGCGAGCTGATTTCTACCGCCATGGTGAACTTCTATTTGCAGGAGTGTGGCGTGAAGTCCGTATTGCTTCCGGCTTTAGAATTCATGCGTACTGATAAAAACGCAGAACCCGACCCTATCTATATAAAAGAGAAATTGTTGGCGCAACTGGAACTTTATCCGGATGCGGATATCTACATTACGCAAGGTTTCATCTGCCGTAATGCTTACGGTGAGATCGACAATCTGCAGCGTGGTGGCAGTGATTACACCGCTTCACTGATCGGTGCCGCCATCAATGCTTCCGAAATTCAGATATGGACGGATATCGACGGTATGCATAACAATGATCCGCGCATCGTAGACAAGACGGCACCGGTGCGTCAGTTGCACTTCGAAGAAGCTGCCGAGTTGGCGTATTTTGGTGCAAAGATCCTTCATCCTACCTGTATTCAGCCTGCCAAGTATGCCAATATACCTGTTCGCCTGCTCAATACGATGGACCCTGAAGCACCGGGTACACTGATTTCCAATGATACGGAGAAAGGGAAGATCAAGGCGGTAGCTGCCAAAGACAATATCACCGCTATCAAGATAAAATCCAGCCGTATGTTGCTCGCTCACGGTTTCTTGCGCAAGGTGTTCGAGATCTTCGAGAGCTATCAGACTTCCATCGATATGATTTGCACATCGGAAGTGGGAGTGTCCGTGACGGTTGATAATACCAAGCATCTGAATGAAATTCTGGATGATTTGAAGAAATACGGTACGGTGACTGTCGATAAAGAAATGTGTATCATCTGTGTGGTAGGTGATCTTGAATGGGAGAATGTCGGTTTTGAAGCGAAAGCGCTCGATGCGATGCGAGACATTCCGGTGCGTATGATCTCGTTCGGTGGCAGCAACTACAACATCTCTTTCCTCATTCGTGAGTGCGATAAGAAGGTAGCGTTGCAGTCGCTGAGTGATATGCTGTTCAACGGAAAATAATATAATCACATTTCACTACGGAAAGTACACAGGGGACACGGAGTTTTAAATTGTTCGGTAATCAAAATAAAAACTCTGTGCCCTCTGTCTTTTCTGTGGACGAAGCTAAACAAAGAGTTTTTTTATGAAAGGAATATTCCCTATTGATAAGTTTCGTGAGTTGCGTACTCCTTTTTATTACTATGATACGAAAGTTTTGCGCGATACGCTGGATGCCGTCAATAAAGAAGTTGCCCGTTACGAACGTTTTGACGTGCATTATGCTGTAAAGGCGAATGCCAATTCGAAGGTACTTACCATAATCCGTGAGAGTGGCTTGGGAGCCGATTGTGTGAGTGGCGGTGAAATTCGTGCGGCGGTGAAAGCCGGTTTCCCGGCACAGAAGATTGTTTTTGCCGGTGTAGGCAAAGCGGATTGGGAGATTGAACTCGGTCTGGATTACAACATTTTCTGTTTCAATGTAGAGTCTATCCCCGAACTGGAGGTCATCAACGAACTGGCTGCCGCGAAAGGCAAAGTGGCCAATGTCGCTTTCCGTATCAATCCGAATGTGGGGGCGCATACCCATGCGAATATTACTACCGGACTGGCAGAGAATAAGTTTGGCATCAGCATGGAAGATATGGATAAGGTGATCGATGTGGCGCAGGAGATGAAGAATGTCAATTTCATCGGCCTGCATTTCCATATCGGTTCGCAGATATTGGATATGGGAGACTTCATAGCCCTTTGTAATCGTGTGAACGAGTTGCAGGACAGGCTTGAGGCGCGTCAGATATTTGTGAAACATATCAATGTAGGTGGTGGACTGGGCATTGATTATGATCACCCCAACCGTCAGTCGATTCCGGATTTCAAGAGTTATTTCTCTACGTATGCCGGACAGTTGAAGTTGCGGCCTCACCAGACTTTGCACTTTGAGTTGGGACGCGCTGTGGTGGGGCAGTGTGGCACGCTTATCTCTAAAGTGCTGTATGTGAAGCAAGGGGTAAACAAGAAATTTGCCATACTCGATGCCGGGATGACGGATTTGATCCGTCCGGCTCTTTATCAGGCACATCATAAGATGGAGAACCTCACTTCGGACGAGACGATGCAAACGTACGATGTGGTAGGCCCGATCTGTGAATCGTCCGATGTTTTCGGCAAGGCGATAGACTTGAACAAGGTGAAACGCGGGGATTTGATTGCCCTACGTTCCGCCGGTGCTTATGGCGAAATTATGGCGTCCGGTTATAATTGTCGTGAGTTGCCTAAAGGATATCTCTCGGACGAGTTTGTATAATAAATTAAAAAAAAGAGATTCGGTTGAACAAATTAAACAGTATTCTTGTTATTTTTGTAATCATTTCAATCAAATAAATACAAACGATTATGATTTCAGAAAAATTACAAAATGCAATTAATGAGCAGATAACTGCCGAGATGTGGTCTGCTAACCTGTACTTGTCTATGTCTTTCTACTTTGAAAAAGAAGGATTTAGCGGATTTGCCAATTGGATGAAAAAGCAATCTCAGGAAGAGTTGGAACATGCTTATGTCATGGCCGATTATATTATCAAGCGTGGCGGTGTAGCTAAAGTTGATAAAATAGACGTAGTTCCTTCAGGATGGGGTACTCCGTTGGAAGTGTTCGAGCACGTTTACAAGCACGAATGCCATGTTTCTAAAATGATTGACGAACTGGTATCTGTTGCTTCTGCCGAAAGAGACAATGCTACTCAGGATTTCCTTTGGGGATTTGTTCGCGAACAGGTGGAAGAAGAAGCAACTGCACAAGGTATTGTTGATAAGATCAAGAAAGCCGGTGATGCAGGAATCTTCTTTATCGATTCTCAACTGGGACAGCGCAAATAAGTTTCTGTTGAAGATATACCGTACAGATAATACGAAAGGGAGTGTTCACACACTCCCTTTTCTTATTTCTTTTTAGGCGTTCCCCGTTCCATCGTGCTCAGGTAGATTTCCAGTGAGCGGGTCGATATCTGTATCTCTCTTAATGATACTCCCAATGAAGCAATCAGCAGGAGCAATGCCAGTCCGAAGATGTATGCCGAAAGTAGTTGCAGCCCGATATAAATCAGGAACATACTGACTACACAGAAAAATAGGCTGGCAATGCCCAATCCTTGCATCGTACGGGTGAGGTTGAGCCGTTTACGCAGATTCTCTATTTGGGCTACGGTGATATCCGTCGGATTTTCCATATAGCGGTCGCGCAATTGGCGAACCAACTGGGCATACGATAAGAAACGATTCGTGTATGCCAGCAGAATCAGAGAAACTGCTGAAAACAAGAGGGCGGGGGTGGTGAGGGTAAGTTCTTCCATTATTTTAATATGCCAAGTTCTTTGCCCACCTTGATGAACGCATCGATACATTTATCCAAATGAACCTTGTCGTGTCCGGCAGAAATCTGGACGCGGATGCGTGCTTGTTCTTTCGGCACAACCGGATAATAGAATCCCGTTACATAGATACCTTCCTCGAGCATACGGGCTGCATAGTCTTGAGATAATTTGGCATCATACAGCATGACGGCGCAAATGGCACTTTGGGTCGGTTTGATGTCGAATCCGGCAGCCATCATCTTGTCGCGGAAATAGCTGACATTCTCTACTAACTTGTCATGGAGCGCGTTGCTCTCTTTCAACATCTTGAATACTTCGAGACTGGCACCGATAATGCCCGGAGCCAAGGAGTTTGAGAACAGGTAAGGACGGCTGCGCTGGCGCAACAGGTCGATAATCTCTTTACGTCCGGTGGTGAATCCTCCCAATGCACCGCCAAAAGCTTTACCCAATGTGCCGGTATAGATATCTACACGTCCGTAAGTATGATACAGCTCGCTTACGCCGTGTCCCGTAACACCTACCACTCCGGCAGAGTGAGACTCGTCTACCATAACCAGGGCGTCGTATTTCTCGGCAAGATCGCAAATTTTATCCATCGGAGCCACGTTGCCGTCCATCGAAAAGACACCGTCCGTAACGATGATACGGAAACGTTGTGCCTGAGCTTCTTGCAGGCATTTTTCCAGTTCAGCCATATCGGCATTGGCGTAGCGGTAGCGTTTTGCTTTGCAAAGACGCACACCGTCGATGATGGAAGCATGGTTCAATGAATCGGAGATGATGGCATCTTCCTCGGTAAAGAGCGGTTCGAACACACCACCGTTGGCATCGAAACAGGCTGCATATAAAATGGTGTCTTCTGTCTGAAAATAATCGGAAATAGCTGCTTCCAGTTCTTTGTGGATATCTTGCGTTCCGCAGATGAACCGGACGGAAGACATGCCGTACCCGCGACGGTCCATCATTTTCTTTGCCCCTTCTATCAGGCGGGGGTGATTCGAGAGTCCCAAATAGTTGTTGGCACAGAAGTTCAACACTTCTTTTCCTTTTACAGTGATGGCTGCTTGTTGTGCACTTTCAATCAGTCGTTCTTCTTTATAGAGGCCGGCTTCCTTAATTTCAGCAAGCGTATTGCTGAGGTGTTCTTTCATTTTACCGTACATAGCGTTTGGAATTTTAGTTTCTATGCAAAGGACATTATTTTTCTTCAAATAACAATGACTATTTGCTATAAAAATGGAAAAAAAGTACTTACTTTGCGCACCATTTAGCTTAATATACTCTATAAGTTGGAAGAATGAAAAATATTTTGGTAATTGGAGCTACCGGACAGATCGGTTCGGAACTCACGATGGAATTGCGTAATCGCTATGGAAATGAGAATGTTGTAGCCGGATATATACCGGGCGCGGAGCCTAAAGGAGAATTAAAGGAATCGGGACCTTCGGCTGTGGTTGATGTAACCGATGCCGGGATGATCGAGTCTGTAGTGAAGGAATATAATATTGACACTATCTATAATTTGGCCGCCTTGCTGTCTGTGGTAGCCGAATCAAAACCTAAATTGGCTTGGAAGATCGGTATCGACGGTCTTTGGAATGTGCTCGAAACGGCACGCATCCACGGTTGCGCTGTTTTTACTCCGAGTTCCATCGGCTCGTTCGGGGCGGATACCCCTCATACGAAGACTCCGCAAGATACTATCCAGCGTCCGCGTACCATGTATGGCATTTCCAAAGTGACTACGGAGTTGCTGAGCGACTATTATCATAATAAATACGGTGTCGATACACGTGCCGTCCGTTTTCCCGGAATTATATCCAATGTGACCCCTCCGGGCGGTGGTACGACGGATTATGCTGTCGATATATACTATTCTGCCGTAAAAGGGGAAACTTTTGTATGCCCCATTGCCAAAGGCACGCTGATGGATATGATGTATATGCCGGATGCCTTGAATGCCGCCATTTCGCTGATGGAAGCCGATCCGGAAAAGCTGGTTCACCGGAATGCTTTCAATATCGCTTCCATGAGTTTCGATCCGGAGGCTATTTATGAAGCCATCCGTAAGCATGTGCCCGATTTTAAGATGATTTACCAGGTAGATCCTTTGAAACAGCGCATTGCCGACAGTTGGCCTGATAGCCTGGACGATACTTGCGCTCGTGAAGAGTGGGGCTGGAAGCCGGCTTATGATTTGGAAAGTATGACGGTAGATATGCTTGAGAAATTAAGAGCTAAACTGAAATAATGAAAAAACTTATTGCGGGAGTCATGGCTCTCGCTCTTCTTGCTTCCTGCGGGAATAAGAAGACGGAGATTGACCCTTTTGCATCCCTTACCAATGAGGTGGATTCGGCTCTTCATCGGGCTGATACGCTCCACCGTCCGAAGGCACCGGAAGAACCGAAACCGACAGAGGCGGACGAGTCGTTCGATGACTTCATTTATAACTTTGCTTCTGATGACGAGTTGCAACGGCAACGCGTTAAGTTTCCGTTGTCCTACTACAACGGTGACGAGCCTTCAAAAATAGATAAAAAGTATTGGAAGCACGATGACCTGTTTACGAAACAGAATTATTATACTCTTCTTTTCGATCGTGAGGAAGATATGGATTTAGTAGGAGACACCACGCTGACATCCGTGCAAGTGGAGTGGATTTTTATCCGGACTCATAAGATGAAGAAATATTACTTTGAACGGATAAAGGGAGCGTGGATACTGGAAGCGATCGATCTGCGCCCGCTTGAAAAAGGGGATAATGAAGATTTTGTAGAGTTTTTCGGGCGTTTTGCCACCGATAGCTTGTTTCAGAGCCGCCGTATCAAGCAGCCATTGGCTTTTGTCACGACCGATCCGGATGACGACTTTTCGGTACTGGAAACAACCCTCGACCTGAATCAATGGTTTGCCTTCAAACCGGAACTGCCCACCGACCGTTTGTCGAACATTAATTACGGACAAAAAAGCATTGATGATTCTAATGTCAAAATCGTTGCCTTGAAGGGAATAGGGAACGGGCTTTCTAATATTCTCTATTTTAAGAGGAAAGAGAGGAGCGGGGATTGGGAGCTGTATAAGTTTGAGGATGTTAGCATCTGAGTGTACTTTTCTTTCGTCTTGATACGAAAGAAAAGATACCAAAAGAAAGGATCAAGGCTGTATTTTTTCTCCTACTCTCTTCCT
>NZ_HF990964.1:0-11192 GCF_000432295.1 Bacteroides sp. CAG:189 | reverse complement strand
AATATCCGGATTTTCTGGAAGTACAATTGAAGTCATTCCAAGACTTTCTACAACTAGACACCCCGCCCGAGAAGCGTAAGAACGAGGGATTGTATAAAGTATTTGCTGAAAACTTCCCCATTGCCGATACAAGAAATAATTTTGTTCTTGAGTTTTTGGACTATTATATTGATCCGCCGCGTTATACCATTGATGATTGTATAGAGCGTGGGCTTACTTATAGTGTCCCTTTGAAAGCGAAACTCAAGCTCTACTGTACCGACCCTGATCATGAGGATTTCGATACGGTGATTCAGGATGTGTTCCTCGGTCCGATTCCTTACATGACAGATAAAGCTACTTTTGTCATTAATGGTGCCGAGCGTGTAGTTGTGTCTCAGCTTCATCGTTCTCCAGGTGTATTTTTCGGTCAGAGTGTTCATGCTAATGGTACGAAGCTTTACTCGGCACGTATTATTCCGTTCAAGGGTTCATGGATTGAGTTTGCTACCGACATCAATAATGTGATGTACGCATACATCGATCGAAAGAAAAAATTGCCTGTAACAACGCTGTTGAGAGCGATAGGCTTCGAAAATGATAAAGATATTCTTGAGATTTTTAACTTGGCAGAAGATGTTAAGGTGAATAAGACAAATCTTAAGAAGGTAGTAGGCCGCAAGTTGGCTGCACGTGTATTGAAAACTTGGATTGAAGATTTCGTTGATGAAGATACCGGTGAGGTTGTTTCTATCGAGCGTAATGAGGTAGTTATCGACCGTGAGACTGTCATTGAGGAAGAACATATCAATGAGATTATCGATTCGGGTGTCCAGAATATCTTGATTCATAAGGACGAGCCGAATCAATCTGATTATTCTATTATATATAATACTCTGCAGAAGGACCCGAGTAACTCGGAAAAGGAGGCAGTGCTTTATATTTATCGTCAGTTGCGTAATGCAGATCCTGCTGATGATGCAAGTGCACGTGAGGTTATTAATAACCTGTTCTTCTCAGAGAAGAGATATGACCTTGGTGATGTAGGTCGTTACAGAATCAATAAAAAGTTGAACTTGACGACGGATATGGACGTACGTGTCCTCACCAAAGAAGATATTATTGAAATCATCAAATATCTGATTGAATTGATTAATTCAAAGGCGGATGTGGATGATATTGACCACTTGAGCAATCGTCGTGTGCGTACGGTAGGCGAACAGTTGTCTAACCAATTTGCTGTTGGTTTGGCACGTATGTCACGTACTATCCGTGAACGTATGAATGTTCGTGATAATGAGGTGTTTACCCCGATTGACTTGATCAATGCGAAGACGATCTCTTCTGTGATCAATTCTTTCTTTGGAACGAATGCATTATCGCAATTTATGGACCAGACAAACCCGTTGGCGGAAATCACTCACAAACGCCGTATGTCGGCTTTAGGTCCTGGTGGTCTTTCTCGTGAACGTGCCGGATTTGAGGTTCGTGACGTTCATTACACGCATTATGGTCGTCTTTGCCCGATTGAAACGCCGGAAGGTCCGAATATCGGTTTGATTTCATCATTGTGTGTGTTTGCTAAAATCAATGACCTCGGATTCATCGAGACTCCTTATCGTAAGGTTGCGGATGCCAAAGTGGATCTTTCGGATAACGGCTTGATTTATTTGACTGCCGAAGAAGAAGAAGGTAAGATTATTGCCCAGGGAAATGCTCCGTTGAACGATGATGGAACATTTGTCCGTAATAAAGTAAAATCCCGTCAGGATGCCGACTTCCCGGTAGTAGAGCCGGCAGAAGTTGAACTGATGGACGTATCTCCTCAGCAGATTGCTTCGATTGCTGCTTCTTTGATTCCGTTCCTTGAACATGACGATGCTAACCGTGCGTTGATGGGATCGAACATGATGCGTCAGGCAGTTCCTTTGTTGAGAAGTGAAGCTCCTATTGTAGGAACCGGTATCGAGCGTCAGCTGGTTAGGGATTCACGTACGCAGATTACGGCGGAAGGTGACGGTGTGATTGATTACGTAGATGCAACCACTATCCGTATTTTGTATGATCGTACGGAAGATGAAGAGTTTGTAAGTTTTGAATCGGCTCTGAAAGAATATAGAATTCCTAAATTCCGCAAGACTAACCAGAATATGACTATTGACCTTCGTCCGATCTGCAACAGAGGTGACAGGGTAACAAAAGGCCAGATATTGACGGAGGGTTATTCTACTGAGAACGGTGAATTGGCATTGGGTAAGAATTTGCTTGTTGCTTATATGCCGTGGAAAGGTTATAACTATGAGGATGCCATCGTATTGAACGAACGTGTGGTTCGTGAAGATTTGCTGACTTCTGTCCATGTAGAGGAATACTCGTTGGAAGTTCGTGAGACAAAACGTGGTATGGAGGAATTGACTTCTGATATTCCTAATGTGAGTGAAGAAGCAACTAAAGATCTTGACGAAAACGGTATTGTGCGTATTGGTGCACGTATTCAGCCGGGTGATATCATGATCGGAAAGATTACTCCGAAGGGAGAATCAGATCCTTCACCGGAAGAAAAATTGCTTCGTGCTATTTTCGGTGATAAAGCCGGTGACGTGAAAGATGCTTCTTTGAAAGCTTCTCCTTCATTGAAAGGTGTGGTGATCGATAAAAAACTCTTCTCTCGCGTAATCAAGAACCGTAGTTCCAAGTTGGCAGATAAGGCTTTACTTCCTAAAATCGATGACGAATTCGAAGGTAAAGTATCTGATCTGAAACGTATCTTGGTGAAAAAGTTGATGACGCTGACTGAAGGTAAAGTTTCTCAGGGGGTCAAAGACTATTTGGGTGCTGAAGTTATTGCCAAAGGTTCTAAGTTTAGTGCTTCCGATTTTGACTCACTTGATTTTACATCTATCCAGCTGAGTAATTGGACAAGTGACGAACACACCAATAGTATGATTCGTGACTTGGTGATGAACTATATTAAGAAGTATAAAGAACTGGATGCCGAACTGAAACGTAAGAAGTTTGCTATCACGATCGGTGATGAGCTTCCTGCCGGTATTATCCAGATGGCTAAAGTATATATTGCTAAGAAACGTAAGATCGGTGTAGGTGATAAGATGGCGGGTCGTCACGGTAACAAGGGTATTGTTTCACGTGTCGTACGCCAGGAGGACATGCCGTTCCTTGAAGATGGAACTCCGGTTGATATTGTTTTGAATCCGTTGGGTGTACCTTCACGTATGAATATCGGACAGATATTTGAAGCTGTTCTCGGACGTGCCGGAAAAACGCTGGGTGTGAAGTTTGCAACTCCTATCTTTGATGGTGCTACCATGGAAGATCTCGATGAGTGGACAGACAAGGCCGGTTTGCCTCGTTACTGTAAGACTTATCTTTGTGATGGTGGTACCGGTGAACAATTCGACCAGCCGGCAACTGTTGGTGTGACTTATATGTTGAAACTCGGTCACATGGTTGAAGATAAGATGCATGCTCGTTCTATCGGTCCGTACTCGCTCATAACTCAGCAACCTTTGGGTGGTAAAGCTCAGTTTGGTGGTCAGCGTTTCGGAGAAATGGAGGTTTGGGCACTCGAAGGTTTCGGTGCAGCGCATATTCTTCAGGAAATTTTGACGATTAAGTCAGATGATGTTGTAGGACGTTCCAAAGCCTATGAAGCGATTGTGAAGGGCGAACCTATGCCGCAACCCGGTATTCCGGAATCTCTGAACGTGTTGTTGCACGAGTTGAGAGGTTTAGGATTAAGCATCAACCTGGAATAATTATTTAGTTGAAAGTTGATAATTGATGCTGGAGTGATTCTGCTTTCAATTATCAATCTTCAACTTTCAACTTTCAACTTTTAATTTTCAACTATATTATAGTATGGCTTTTAGAAAAGAAAATAAGACGAAGAGCAATTTCTCGAAAATCTCTATTGGTTTGGCTTCTCCGGAGGAAATCCTTGAGAATTCGAGTGGTGAAGTATTAAAGCCTGAAACCATTAACTACCGTACGTACAAACCGGAACGTGATGGCTTGTTCTGTGAGCGTATCTTTGGTCCTATCAAAGATTACGAATGCCATTGTGGTAAGTACAAACGTATCCGTTATAAAGGGATTGTGTGTGACCGTTGCGGTGTGGAAGTTACAGAAAAGAAAGTGCGTCGTGAACGGATGGGACATATCCAGTTGGTTGTGCCGGTGGCTCACATCTGGTATTTCCGTTCGCTTCCTAATAAGATAGGTTACTTGCTGGGATTGCCTACCAAGAAACTCGATTCCATTATTTATTATGAGCGTTATGTTGTTATTCAGCCGGGTATAAAGGCGGAAGATGGCATAGCTGAATATGATTTGCTTTCAGAGGAGGAATATCTGGATATTCTGGATACACTTCCGAAAGAAAATCAGTATCTGGAAGATACAGACCCGAATAAATTCATCGCCAAGATGGGTGCAGAGGCTATCTATGACTTGTTGGCCCGTCTGGATCTGGACGCGTTGTCGTATGAATTGCGCCATCGTGCCGGAAACGATGCTTCACAGCAGCGTAAGAACGAGGCGTTGAAACGTCTGCAGGTTGTAGAATCATTCCGTGCATCACGTGGACGCAACAAACCGGAATGGATGATCGTACGTATCGTACCGGTTATTCCGCCTGAACTTCGTCCGTTGGTTCCGTTGGATGGTGGTCGTTTTGCTACTTCTGATTTGAATGACTTGTATCGTCGTGTCATTATTCGTAATAACCGTTTGAAACGTCTGATCGAGATCAAGGCTCCCGAAGTAATTTTGCGTAATGAAAAACGTATGCTTCAGGAATCGGTGGATTCACTGTTCGACAACTCACGTAAATCAAGTGCTGTTAAGACAGATGCTAACCGTCCGTTGAAATCATTGTCAGACAGTTTGAAAGGTAAGCAAGGACGTTTCCGTCAGAATCTGCTCGGTAAGCGTGTTGACTACTCTGCTCGTTCGGTAATCGTTGTAGGTCCCGAGTTGAAAATGGGTGAATGCGGTATTCCTAAGTTGATGGCTGCAGAACTTTACAAACCGTTTATCATACGTAAATTGATTGAACGCGGTATTGTGAAGACCGTAAAATCCGCGAAGAAGATTGTTGACCGCAAGGAACCGGTGATCTGGGATATTCTTGAGCATGTAATGAAAGGACATCCGGTATTGCTGAACCGTGCACCGACGCTTCACCGTCTGGGTATTCAGGCGTTCCAGCCGAAGATGATTGAAGGTAAAGCTATCCAGTTGCATCCGCTTGCTTGTACGGCATTTAATGCCGACTTCGACGGTGACCAGATGGCGGTTCACTTGCCTTTAAGTAATGAAGCTATTCTTGAAGCACAAATGTTGATGCTTCAATCACATAATATTCTGAATCCGGCCAATGGTGCTCCTATCACTGTGCCTGCACAGGATATGGTTCTTGGTTTGTATTATATTACCAAGTTGCGTACCGGTGCTAAAGGTGAAGGTTTGACTTTCTACGGACCGGAAGAGGCATTGATTGCGTATAACGAGGGTAAGGTGGATATCCATGCTCCGGTAAAAGTAATCGTGAAGGATGTTGACGAGAATGGTAATATTGTGGATGTAATGCGTGAGACTTCTGTCGGACGTGTTATTGTGAACGAGATTGTTCCGCCTGAAGCTGGCTATATCAATACGATTATCTCTAAGAAATCGCTTCGTGATATTATTAGTGATGTAATTAAGGTGTGTGGTGTGGCGAAGGCTGCCGATTTCCTTGACGGAATCAAGAACCTCGGTTATCAGATGGCCTTCAAGGGCGGTCTGTCATTCAACTTGGGTGATATTATTATCCCGAAAGAGAAAGAGACATTGGTTCAAAAGGGGTATGACGAAGTAGAGCAGGTGATCAATAACTATAATATGGGTTTCATTACCAACAACGAACGTTACAATCAGGTTATTGATATTTGGACACATGTCAACTCGGAGTTGTCTAATATTCTGATGAAGACTATTTCTTCTGACGATCAGGGCTTTAACTCTGTATACATGATGCTTGATTCGGGTGCCCGTGGTTCTAAGGAGCAGATTCGTCAGTTGTCTGGTATGCGTGGTTTGATGGCTAAACCGCAGAAAGCCGGTGCAGAGGGTGGTCAGATTATTGAAAACCCGATTTTGTCGAACTTTAAAGAGGGACTTTCGGTGTTGGAGTATTTTATCTCTACCCACGGTGCTCGTAAAGGTTTGGCTGATACGGCGTTGAAGACTGCTGATGCCGGTTATTTGACTCGTCGTCTGGTAGATGTTTCACACGATGTTATTATTAATGAAGAAGACTGTGGAACTCTTCGTGGATTGGTTTGTACGGACTTGAAGAATAACGATGAAGTTATTGCTACTCTGTATGAGCGTATACTCGGACGTGTATCTGTACATGATATAATTCATCCTACTACAGGCGAATTGTTGGTTGCCGGTGGAGATGAGATTACAGAAGATATCGCTAAGAAGATTCAGGAATCTCCGATCGAAAGTGTTGAAATCCGTTCAGTGTTGACTTGTGAATCTAAGAAAGGTGTATGTGCTAAATGTTATGGACGTAACCTTGCAACGAGCCGCATGGTTCAGAAAGGTGAAGCTGTCGGTGTAATCGCTGCCCAGTCAATTGGTGAGCCGGGTACACAGTTGACATTGCGTACGTTCCATGCCGGTGGTACAGCCGCCAATATTGCAGCTAATGCGAGCATTGTAGCTAAAAATGCCGCTCGTCTGGAATTCGATGAGCTCCGCACGGTTGACATTGTTGATGAGATGGGCGAATCTGCGAAAGTGGTGGTAGGTCGTTTGGCTGAAGTACGTTTTGTGGATGTAAACACTAATATTGTTCTGTCTACTCATAACGTTCCTTACGGTTCGACATTGTATGTATCGGATGGCGATGTGGTTGAAAAGGGTAAGCTGATTGCTAAGTGGGACCCGTTCAATGCCGTTATTATCACGGAAGCTACCGGTAAGATTGAATTTGAGAGTGTTGTTGAGAATGTCACTTATAAGGTTGAATCGGATGAAGCGACCGGACTTCGTGAAATCATCATCATTGAGTCTAAGGATAAGACAAAAGTGCCTTCGGTTCATATTCTTACTGAAGATGGCGATTTGATCCGTACTTATAACTTACCTGTGGGTGGACACGTTATTGTTGAAAACGGACAGAAAGTGAAAGCTGGTGAGGTTATTGTCAAGATACCGCGTGCTGTAGGTAAGGCCGGTGATATTACCGGTGGTCTTCCCCGTGTTACGGAGCTTTTCGAAGCGCGTAATCCGTCGAATCCTGCCGTTGTATCAGAAATCGATGGTGAGGTTACGATGGGTAAGATTAAACGTGGTAACCGTGAGATCATCGTTACATCTAAGACCGGTGAGGTTAAGAAGTATCTCGTGGCCCTATCTAAGCAAATTCTGGTACAGGAGAACGACTATGTGCGTGCTGGTACTCCGCTATCGGATGGTGCTATTACTCCGGCAGACATTTTGGCAATTAAAGGTCCTACGGCAGTGCAGGAATATATTGTGAACGAAGTTCAGGATGTATACCGTCTGCAAGGTGTGAAGATCAATGATAAGCATTTCGAAATAATCGTTCGTCAGATGATGCGTAAGGTGGAAATTGACGAGCCGGGAGATACGCGTTTCCTTGAACAGCAGGTTGTGGATAAACTTGAGTTTATGGAAGAAAACGATCGTATCTGGGGTAAGAAAGTGGTCGTTGATGCCGGTGATTCTCAGAATATGCAGCCGGGTCAGATTGTTACTGCCCGCAAGTTGCGTGATGAAAACAGTATGTTGAAACGTCGTGACTTGAAACCGGTTGAAGTACGTGATGCCATTGCGGCTACATCTACGCAGATACTCCAAGGTATCACGCGTGCTGCATTGCAGACTTCCAGCTTTATGTCGGCAGCATCTTTCCAGGAGACTACGAAAGTGTTGAATGAGGCTGCTATCAATGGTAAGATCGATAAGCTCGAAGGAATGAAAGAGAACGTTATTTGCGGTCATTTAATTCCGGCAGGTACAGGTCAGCGTGAATTTGACAAGGTTATTGTCGGCTCAAAAGAGGAGTATGATCGTATCTTGGCAAACAAGAAGACTGTGCTTGATTATAATGAAGTAGAATAAGAATACCGAATTGGTTATTATAAAAAGAAGGGGCAATCACTGTAATAGTGGCTGCTCCTTTGTTTTAATAACTGTTTTTCAGTTTTGTTTTACCTCCTTCACCGCATTCACCTTTTTGGTGTAATACCTCTTCCATCGGCTTTGTAGGGTGAAGGGTCACTCTTTTTGAGGTGAATTGTTTAACCGGTGTACCCGGTACACATTTCCCCATTTTGTATGTTTTCGGACAACTCCTGCCGTCGCTAATATCTGGCTGAAATGATTCGGATTTGCACCCCGCATGGCCGTCGGATTGTGACGTTGTAATGTTTGGAAAATCTCGGCGGCCGATAGCAGTTCATAAGTATCTTCTTCAAAAGCCGGTCGGAAACAATCGCGAAGTACTTCTTCAGCCAATGTCTGACGATAGAACGAAAGATTGTGTTGCTGGATTTGTTGTTGTTCTTCTTTATTGAAGAAGTAACGCCTGTCTGCCATGAGCTCTGCTTTTAATTGGGCATAGATCTGCGAATGCTCAATCCCCTCCAGATTAATGGCTTGCTTCACTTCAATGCAAATATATCTTCGGCTACCGCTTGGGTCTGTTAATAAATCCATGCGATTGGATGTGCCGATAAATGAGGCGATACGGGGAAGTAGACGGTAACTTTTTTGATGTGGTTTCCGGAGATTCAGTGTAGACAGTTGCATTAGGTTTTTAAGCTGTGGCATTTGGACGAGTGAGTATCGGTCGAATTCAGCCAGGTTTATAAGAGCCATTTCTGCCAGTTTCCGTTCGGCATCTCCTTGTGAGGTGAGCGAAAATTTTTCGGTGTAATAGCGATGAAGGCAAGGGTGGAGCAAACCTTTGCAAAAGGTAGATTTCAGATGTCCCTGTTCGCTGCTGACAAGGATGGGAACTACACAATTTGCATGTACTTGTTACTTTCCGGTCCATTGAGCTACAACTGCCAGCATCCAGGTGTGAAAACTTTTGATCCATATGGGTGATGTCGATACGCGCTGCGCCAGATCGGTGAGTCGGTCGTGACCATCTCATTCGGGGAGTTCTTTCATATAAAGTTGTAATGGGTGATACGAAGGTATGCGTGTGGAGAGTAGATAGCGGTTTAAATCCCGATCCCAGCATTTGATGCCTATTGTACGGGCATCCATACAAAGTGTATTCATTTCCCGTTGCCCGATCGGTGTGAATGCCGGGTCGGAAGAACTGTTTGGCCGGAATTCTGTCTCTTCTGTCAGCAAGTTATAACGAAAGTCATACTGTATTAATAAATAGTTTTGAAGTGCTTCGCTCGCTTCCTGCTCTTGGACCATCGTTTTGTTTTCGATTCTTCTTTTTTGCCCTGTTTTTGACTCATTGTTTGTTACTTTCCGATTCCACCGGAAGAAATTTCTGATCATTTCCGTAAGTTTCATGTTATTTTCGTTATTGGTTCTTAGGGCAAATGTAAGGTCGTCGATCCCTCTTTTTCGAATTTTCGGGGAATAGATTTATTGAAATCTGCTTAGTTGAAAATAACCTGGCAAATGCTTTGTTTCCTGCTTGTATTTACCTACTTTTGCATGAGAGTTATTAGCGTTTCACAATTGTGAGAAATTCGTCTCTCAATAATGAAACGTGCGTCTTTCATTTGTGAAAAACATGTCTCATAATTGTGAAACGATAATGTTTCTGGTGAGATTGATTATCCTTAAAGAGAATATCGTTATGGCAGTAGAATTTGAGTTTGCTCCGGTGCCGATGCCTTCAGGACGCCCGAAGAAATTACGTTACTATCCCCGCGTTGTAAATCGTCGCACAGTTTCGACTCCCGACATTGTGAAAGAAATTGAAATGGCTTGTACATTGACAAGAACCGATGTGGTGGCTGTGCTTGATGCATTGAACCGTTCGTTGGTAGGCTGGTTGAAAGATGGATGGCGTGTTCATATCGATGGTATCGGATATTTTGATGTATCTTTGACTGCTCCGGAAACGCGAAATCCGAAGGATACCAGAGCTTCGAGCGTGAAATTTAAGAATGTTAACTTTCGTGCCGATAAAGAATTGCGTTACCGGGTGGCCGAACTGAAAGCTGAACGCTCAAAGGCCGGAAGCCATTCGGCTCATTTGTCGGAAATAGAGATAGATATGAAATTGACAGAGTTTTTTAGTGAGAACAGTATATTGGTCCGTCGCGATATCGAAAAAATCTGCCAAATGACACGTGTTACCGCTGGACGTTGTTTGAAGCGGTTGCAGGAAGAGAAGAAATTGAAGAATATCAATACCAAGCAGCAACCGGTATACGTTCCCGTACCCGGACATTACCGGACTTCATTGGAACGGTAGTCTCTTTCACCCTGAATCTCTTTACCACAGCCGGTTACAGTGAGAATGGTGAAAGCGATGAAGGGAGATAAAAACATGGAAATACTCACTATAAATAAAAAATAAATATATTATTATGGAAAATCAGAACCCAAACAATCAGTTGCAGATAGAATTGAAAGAAGAAGTAGCTCAAGGCACTTATGCCAATTTGGCTATCATTACTCATTCCAGTTCAGAGTTTATTCTCGACTTTGTACGCGTGATGCCCGGGATACCGAAAGCCGGAGTTCAATCGCGTGTTGTTTTGGCACCCGAACATGCCAAACGACTGCTTCGTGCATTGGAAGAAAATATTGGTAAATATGAACGGGTATTTGGAGAAATTCGTATGCCCGGAGAGTATCAAGGGGGGACATTTATTCCGCCGATATCGGGTTTTAAAGGTGAAGCTTGATTCGGAAAAATGAATACCAGAGAGGCTTCTCACTACCTTCAAACAATAATTATTGCAGTTTGGAAAGAGGCGGGACTGGATACATGGGTATTGATGTATTGTAAAGCTTTACGATATGATCATGTCTGTGGATTTTTTAGCGAAAGAGGGGAATGGTACTTATATAGCGCTATTCCCTTTTTCTTTTATTGACAGTGAATTGATTATGAAAGCGTTTTTCTAAAAATAATCATATAACTCATTGTGTTTTCAAATATTATTCGTATTTTTGCAGCCCAA
>NZ_HF990963.1:0-1216 GCF_000432295.1 Bacteroides sp. CAG:189 | reverse complement strand
GGTTCTCGTCTATCATCTCTTCGGGAACTTCACCGTGACGGGTAGCAAAGTTTATGTCGGTGCGCAGGTTCTCGTCTATCATCTCTTCGGGAACTTCGCCTTTATTGACTGCAAATTTCTTCAGAAAATAGGTCAGTATCGTTGCATTGAACAGTTTTTCTCCCTTAGGGCTGAAACGGTAGCCGTCGTAGTTGTTGACGATAAGCTGCCATATTTCGTCGTAGCGTTCCTGGCTTCCGGTATACTTGTCGAGCACGTAGCGCAGATAGGCTTCTGTTTCGGCATGGGTAAAGCCCAGCATATTAATAAAATCGGATTCTAATGTCAGTATCTCGGCGATGTTGTATCCGCTGGTCAGATCGTCCATCGTCACAGGCAGCACACCGGTACAGAAACAGGTGCGGATACTGCCCTCACCGATACCTGCCTTGATTACTTTAAAAAAGGTGCGCAGGAAACTGTCGGCGGTGGTTACCTTCTCGTAGAGCGGATCGTCGAGCACGTAGCGCAGATAAGTATCCGCTTCGGCATGGGTAAAGCCCAACATATTGATAAAATCAGGATGTAGTGTCAATATCTCGGCAATATTATATCCGCTGGTCAGGTCGTCCATCGTCACGGGCAGCACACCGGTACAGAAGCAGGTGCGGATACTGCCTTCGCCGATACCTTTTTTGATTACCTTGAAGAAGGTGCGCAGGAAGCTGTCGGCAGTGGTTACTTTCTCGTAGAGCGGGTCATTGTAAGAGGTCAGCAACTGGTTGGTGAAGTTGTCGTATTCGTCTATCAGAATGTAAACCGGAGGGAGGTCATGGGCGCGGGCATATGCCAAGACTTCCTCGAGCATCTGTGTGGCATTTTCGCGAGTGGAAAACTGAAAGTCTCCGAAGAGGTCACGGTTGTGTGTCACCATGATTTCCACGGGGCCGCGGTTCAGAATATTAAAATTCTGTTCCAACCCCTCCATATTATCCGCCATCACCATTGCCGAGAAGTCATAGCGAATGATCATATAGCGGTTGTGCTCCGGTGTAGGATGGCTTCCGATGTATGTTCCGCCAAAGAGATCCTCAAACCGGTGGGTCAACGTGCGGTCATAATAATGCGCCAAGGTGGATACCAGCAGACTTTTCCCGAAACGGCGGGGACGCAGGAACACGGGGGCTTTATAGGCCTCGAGACGTGGAATGTAATCCGTCTTATCCACATAATAAAA
>NZ_HF990962.1:0-24309 GCF_000432295.1 Bacteroides sp. CAG:189 | reverse complement strand
AGGAAAGAGTGCCGGTTTGACGATTACTCCTAACTCTTCAGGAGCTGGTGGCGGTTCTTCTAAAATAACGCTTCGTGGGCAAAGTTCTATTTTGGGTAATAATCAGCCGTTAATAGTCTTAGATGGTATTCCGATGTCAAATGGAATGTCGGGACAATCTCAAGAAATTCTGATGGCGGCTTCTCGTGACGGTGGTGATTTGTTGTCTACTATTAATCCAGATGATATCGCCAATATATCTATATTAAAAGGTCCTAATGCTGCTGCTTTATATGGTAGTGCGGCCAACAATGGTGTTATTATCATTACTACAAAGAGTGGACGTGAGGGGAAAGTCAAAATTGATTTTTCCAGTAATATAACTTTAGAAACACCTTTGGTTTATCCAGAACAGCAGAAAACTTTTGCTCCTGAAATCGTTGGTGGTGAGGTGCGTTATAATGCTTGGGGAAATAAGATCTCTGATATAACTGATGATCAATTAGCTATGTTTCCTTATTTAACAAAAAATCCCAGAAATAATGTAACAGATTTTTTTAAAACGGGGCAAACTTACAACAATTCCATTTCTTTGAATGGTGGAACAGAATATTCCAGTACTTATTTTTCTTATGGAAATACAACGCAGAAAGGGTTGATGGACAAAAATAAATTTGTGAGACATAATCTTCTTTTCAAACAAAGCTATAATCTGTTTAATGATAAGCTAAAGTTAGACTTATCATTGAATTATGTAACTCAGAAAACAATAAATCGTCCTGTTATTGGTAAAGCTAAAGGTTCACTTCCGGGATTATACCTTACTCCTTCTGCCGTAGATTTACGTTATTTTGATAAAAATAGAACTTATATTGCAGATAAAGATGATCCATTAGTATATAATCCGGCACTGGATCCGAATGTGGAAAATGATATTGTGAATCCTAATTTGGAAGGAGTGGCAGTACAAAATTTCCCGTGGGTAAATAACCCATATATCAATAATCCTTATTTTATGTTAGATGCGATCAATGATGAAGCTTTACGTGATCGTATTATGGCTTCTTTTACTGCTAAGTATCAGATTTTAAAAAGCTTGTCAGCTCAAGCCCGTGTGAGTTTGGATAAGACTCATGATGAAAATACAGTGCTTGAATTAGCTACTATTCGTGTGGCTAAAAATCAAACCTTAGGTGCTACGTACTGGGGATCAAGAGCTTCCCATCGTGAAATTTATTCGGATTATTTGTTGACATATACGGAGAAATTTAAAGAGAAAATTTCATTTAATGCTACAGTAGGTACCAGTTTTAAACGCATTAAAGATCATTCTATTTATATGACTAAGACGAATGATAATACATATGTTTCTCCAAATATACCTTATCCTATACCAGGAGCCTTGGGCTCTAACAAAGAGGGCTATAAAGGTACTTTATTAACTGGACAAGACCTGACCCCTACTACAAATTGGGAAACAGCTGTTTTTGCAACGGCACAAGTAGGATTTTGGGATAAAGGTTACATTGATGTCAGTTTCCGTAATGACTGGTCAAAGGCATTTCAGCAGTTCGCTACTCATGGTAAGTATAAAAGTTTTCCATACTATTCAGTAGGAGGTAATCTTTTATTAAAAGAATTGTTACCTTTTAATATGCCCAAACTTGACGCGATGAAGCTGAGGGCATCTTATAGTGTGGTTGGTAACTCTATCCCTGCGGAATTTTATGCTGCGCAGTTTGCAAATCCGTTAACAGGAACTATCGGAGCAAGAAATCCGACTTTTGATAATCCGAAACCTGAAACAACTCGGGCGTTCGAGGTTGGATTGGATGCGACATTATTTAATAATAAACTGAATTTAGACGTAACTATATATCAGAGTACTATGGAAAATCAGTTTATGAGAATAACTACAGCTACCGGCCAAACAAAGCCAATAAATTCAGGTAAAATTAGAAATCGCGGTATTGAGTTTACTACCAACTATAATGTCATTTCTACAAAAGATTTTAGATGGAGCACTGGTTTGAATTTATCTTATAATGATAATAAAATTATGGATACATATACTGCACCGGATGGAACAACTGATGATTGTATTATGAGTGCAAGCGGTGTGGAAATTCAGACTAAATTTATTAAAGGTGGATCTTATGGCGACTTGTACGGAAAGGATTTTGTATATGGCGATGATGGTAAAATTAAGATTCAAGACGGAAAACCCGTGTTGACAAGTGAATACAGTCGTTATTTAGGTAATACAAATGCTAAATTTAATTTCGGATGGAATAATACTTTTAGTTACAAAGATTTCTCTCTTTATTTTTTGGTTGATGGAAAGATAGGTGGAAAAGTAATTTCACTAACGCAGGCGGAAATGGATTTTGCAGGATTATCAGAGCGAAGTGCAGAAGCACGTTTAACAAATAATGGCATGGTAACTTTGCCTGATGGACAACAAATTACAGCCCGTAACTATTATGAAACTGTAGGTGGTGCTCATCTGGATTGCATTTATAAGGGGACAAATGTGCGACTTCGTGAAATCTCTTTAGGATATACATTCTATGATTTATTAGGCCCTTCCAAACATTTAACATTGTCTTTGATTGCACGTAATATCGGATTCTTGTATAAGGATTCACCAGTAGATCCGGATATATCTGCTACTGCTGCTAATGCTTTTGGCGGAGTCGATTCGTTTACACTACCGACTACCCGTAGTTTCGGTTTTAATATAAAATTAACCTATTAATTGATTTTTGAAGATGAAAAAAATATATAAATCAATATTCTTTTATGGCTTATTGGCTACCACCTCTTTAATAATGGGAAGTTGTGGGGATGCGTTTGATTATCCGGATTGGCAAATTATTGATGATAAGCAGAGTGATACTTCAGGAGGTGATGGAATTGATATGGGAGATGTTTCTGATGAGGTATTGGAAGGAGAACTACGCCAAGCAATGGAATATGTGATTGATTTTAGAGAACATAAATATCAATATCAGCGTAATACCAATATAGATGTATTTGCAGGATATTGCACTGTTTCAAAAAGTAAATTCGACTTTGGCCAACCTCTATATCATACGTATGATTATCCGAATGGGTATTATGGTGGTCCTCTCGGTGAGAGTCAGAAATTATTTCCGCAACTTTATCACGCTTATTTTTTTGCAGAAAGTCATGGAAATCCAGAATGGAAAGCAATCGCTCAAATTTTGTATGCTTACAGTATGCATGAATTAGTTGATTTCTTTGGTGTGATTCCTTATAATGACTATCGAAAATTGAAAGAGACCAATCCACTTGAATATTTGTCTTGTGAGGATACATATAAGGCAATCTTTACTGACTTGGAAGAGGCGATTGCTACTTTGAAAGAAAAAAAACCGTCTGCTGAAATGTTGAAACGGGTAGAAGGTGAAAAAGAAGGGTATTCAAAAGGTGATTGGAAGAATTGGGTGAGGTTTGCCAATTCTATACGGCTGAGAATGGCATTGAATATGGTAAAAGTGAATCCGGGAGACGCACAGACTATTGCGGAAAGTGCTGCTAATGATGAAATAGGGTTGCTTACTGAAGATTTTGGATTGCCTACGGATAATGGTAGTACTTATCAACATCCTCTTCATAAAATTAGTGCCGAGTGGGAGGATTCTCGTTTAGGAGCTTCTTTAGAAAACATCATGAAACGTTATAATAATCCGTTGCTTGAAGTGTGGTTTTCTAAAAATGGAGCGGTTATTAATTCTAAAACATCTGGTAAAAAAACACTGGATGTTGCAAAAGAGTGTGTCGGTATGCGTCAAGGATGCTCTGTTGACCCGAGCCCGGCAGAGAACGGTTACAAGGCATTCTCTAAATTTCAAGTGAAATATATGCCGCGTAATTTCTTTAAAGTGACTGAGGTCCTTTTTCTTCTTTCTGAAGCTAAATTGAGAAATTGGAATGTCGGGGGTACCAGTGCTAAGGATTTTTATGAGCAAGGTATCAGAAAGGTTTTTGAAGAGAATGGGTTATCTGGTGCGGCTGATGCTTATTTGAAACAGACGGCTGCTAATACGAAAATAGTTTATAAAGATTATTATCAGCCTGAATTTAGTGAAACGGATCAAACCCGTGGTGTGCAAGTTGGGGTAAAATGGGATGAGGGGGACTCTGACGAAGTGAAATTAGAGAAGATTGTCACTCAAAAGTATATTGCTAATTTCCCACAGTCAGCTGAGGCATGGACTACATTCCGTCGTACAGGATATCCCAGACTGTTTCCTGTTGTAGAAGAAGTGAACGGAGTGCCCAGGAATTGGCCGGATAAATCATTTGATAATGAATTGCAGATACGCCGTATCCCGTTTGGTGAAAGCACTTCGAATGAGCAAGTGAATATTCCTAATATTGAAGTTGCGCTTGGAGGAGATAATACCGCTGGTACTCGTGTTTGGTGGGATGTACCGACAGAAGGACGCGATGAAAATAATCGTATCATTCCAAAGAATTTTTAATAGCTAACTATTAATAAAAAAAATATGATAACTAAGAAATATGTATATTTTATCTTGACATTATTTACTGCCTGTCTAAGTTTGGTGGGTTGTAAAGATGATGATGTGGAATATGTTAAGATGTCTAAAACCGCAGTGACAGTATATCCAAATGAATCTTATCAATTTCAGGTACTTGCTGAAGGAGAAGATTTATTTCCGGGGACCGTTGTCTGGTCAATAAAAGATGAAACACCAGAAGAGGGCATACAAGGAAATGTCTTGACGATAGATGAGGCTGGTAAAGTAACGGGAGTTAATTATGGGCAGGCTGTTGTAAAGGCAACGCTTCAGGATGGGCGTTATTTGCTGGCGATTGTGACAGTAGCAGAACGTATTGGTCCAACTGACCCGACTTTCTCGTTTGAACAAAGTAAATATTATATTAATCCGAGTACTATTTCAGATTCATTGGTTCTAACTATTGATCCGGATTTATTGAAACTCTATCCATTAGAATTTATATCTTCTGATGAGGCGGTTCTGTTAGTGGATGATGCAAGCAAATTGCAAGAAACTACTCAAGAGGGTACCTATAAAATAGGTATTCATCCACAAAATGTGCAACAAGAAGAACCTATAAAGATAACGGCTAAGTTAGGGGGAGCAGAAATAGAATGTGAAGTATATGTAAAAGTAAAATTGTATTTATCGTTAATGTCTTTTACAGGAGCTGATATTACAGAGATTGAACAGAGCAGTTATAAATTTACTATTAATAATGATGATAAGGGGAAAGACACGATTGTAGTATATTATAAAGCATATCCGGATGACCAGACGACTATTAATAGCATTGATTTTAAAGTAACGACTTCAGGTGAAGGGTTGGTCGTGAATAAACGTGGACTTAGTGAAGAGGCTCCTGGAGAATATTTTATTGTAGTTACTTCCGGAGGAGTACCGGGGAATGCAGTTGTGACAGTGGAAGCGGAAGGGCGAAAAGTAACAGCAAGTTGTGAGATTTATGATAAGAACGACTATTATGTTGAATCTGTGACAATGCTTAATTCACAATATACAATAGAAGATGTTCTTTTCTATAATTTGTTTCCGGAAGTTGATGTAGCACCCTTTGGCATTACAGATTACTGGCCTATAAAGTGGTCTTCTTCTGATGAAAATATAGCAACGGTAGGCAGTGAAGGATTAGTTGTATTCCGCTCACCAGGGGAAGTGGATATTATTGCTACGTCAAGAGATAAGAGTGATAAATGCCATTTTATTGTTTTATTGAAGGTTACTTCTATTAGTTTTGTAGATGGAACTGCTTCTTATTATGCGGGTGAATCTTTCAAATTAGCTACTGAAGTAAAGGCTAATGTGAAAAATATTCCAGAAGATCGCTATACTTGGACTTCTTCTAATGAACAAGTCGCTACGGTGGATAATGAAGGAGTTGTAACTACTATTGCTGCAGGAAAGACTGCTATAGCAGTTTCAATAAAGGATGATAAAGGTAATACAGTGAAGGCGGAAAAGGAAATAACAGTGAAAGACGCTGGTATTATTGAAATTTATGATGTAACATTCGATGATAGATTCAGCTGGGAACGGCAAACAACAAAAGAACTTTTGATTTTTATTCCAGAAGAACTTGATCAAGGAGATTTCACAAATTATTTAATTTTCAATTTTGATCAGGACGTTAATTTGGAAGATGCACATACCTATACCATAGGTGCAGATTTGTCAGGTCAAGTCACGTATAGTTTGAATGATGAAACTGTAAGTTTATTGAGTGGTACATTGAAAGTGGAAAATGGGAAACTGGTCTTTAATTTGAAAGTTGGAATTGCTGGGAAACAGGCTACCATTAATGGTACTGTTAACTTGTAGAGCGTTTATATTTTCTGTTTAGTTCCGGAGTAGAAGTACTCCGGAATATAATCTAATTAATTTATATTTATGGGAAAAATCAGACATTATTATGTAGGGGCCTGCCTGTTAGTGAGTAGTGCGGCATTCGCCCAAGTTCCATCGCATTCGATGTATGTGAACGAAAGTAGTAAGAGTGTGCCTTTTTATGAAGCTTATTCTAATTGGCAACCGGGAACTCCTTTATTTTCAGATGCAGCAGCTGAAGATGAAGAATTCTTTATTTCTCGTGTGAAGCCTAAAGAACGTTTCACCAATTCGGCTACACAAGTTGATCCGGAAATGACTCCGGATAGAAAACTGATCTGGTGGTGTCCAATCGGTACTGCTGATGGTGGGGGGTGGAAATCACTTCCTTCTTACTTTTTTGATTCCGAAGTGTTTAGTATGTGGAGCTATGTGGATATTTATGGTAATTGGACTGCTCCTATGATTCGTATGGCCGGTGCTTTTACTGATATTTGCCATAAGAATGGCGTAAGAACATCGACGCTGGCTTCCGTGCCTTGGGCTTCAACAGTTACCGCTACTGATGGTGGCCATGGACAAACAATGAAAGCTATGATCGATGGTGGTGCAGATAAATTATTGAAATTTCTGCGTTATTATGGTATTGATGGAATAGGTTATAATTCAGAGTTTAGTATTGGTAGTGGTTTAAGTGCTGATGGATTGAAGACATTGTTGTCTCAGTGTTTTGCCAAGCGTGAAGCAGCAAAGTGGCCGTATTTTACGAATGCATGGTACTCTTTGATGACGAGCGGGGGAACCGTAGGGGGAGGTGATGCCCTTAGTTCTTCAAATCAAGATTGGTTCCACTGGAATGGAAATCCTACATCCGATGCATATTTTATGAATTATAACTGGGGTGCAAGTGGTTTGTCTACTTCTCAGAGTACAGCAAAAAGTTTTGCGGGACGTTCCTCTTATGATGTATATGGTGGTATGGACTTTCAAGGCAGATCTGTGGCCGATTGGATTGCTTTGAAGAATGCTGAAATATCTGTAGGTATTTGGGGAGCACACAATATGAATATGATTTTTGAAGGAAGAGGTGAGTTGGGATCTAGTCCGTTGACTAAACAAAAAACGTATCAGTTGATTAGTGAGAATGTATTTACAGGGTCTACTTATAATCCCGTAAATGATTTGAAAATCCAAAATATATTGAGACATTCTACCACTGCTACAGATTTCCATGGATTCTCTAAATTCATTACGGCACGTAGTGTATTAGCTTCCGATGATTTGGCTGCAGAGCCTTTTGTTACTTATTTTAATTTGGGTAACGGTACTTTCTTTAATGTGAAAGGTGAAACAACATTCAAAAATGAATGGTACAATATTGGTATGCAGGATTATTTACCTACATGGAGATGGTGGTTTACTGCCAATTTTATGGGAAGAGATGTGACAGATGTGCCGAGCAAAGGTTTGAAAGCAGAATTTACTTGGGACGATGCTTGGTTTGGTGGTTCTTGTCTTTCTATAGCAGGCCAAACAGATAGAGAATATCTTCATCTGTTTAAAACACAATATTCGCTGAAAAGTGGTGATGTGCTGACTATTCGTTATAAAGTTGTCAGCGGTACAGGTTCTGTAGCTGTTGCATGTTCTGCAGAAGGTAAGGAAGGTACAGAAGTTTCGGCTACTGTTGGAAATAATATTACTTCAAGCAAGGAATGGGTTGCAAAGACAATTAAAGTAGGTACGCTTCCCGGTACTTTGAGATTGAACAAAGAGACGCTTGCTATGCTCGGTTTAAGATTTGAAAAGACATCTGCGGATTTTAAAGTGTTGATTGGAGAAATTTCATTAACACGTTCTGATGCTCTAACTCCGAATCAGCCGATAATTACCAATCAGAAGTTGTTGGCTACCAATTATAAGGGATTGGATTTCAAAGTGTTCTTTAAGATGAAAGATCGTGATGCTGCTCATCCGGAAGATCCTATTTATAATGAAGATGTCAATACTTGGTATTATAAGATTTATATCCAACAAGAAGGTGGTGAACCTGTTATGTGTACGGCTACTACTTCATGGGCTGCTTATGTAGTGAGTGCTCCGTTTGATGTAAATGGTGATAAAAAGGTTAAGTTAGGAGTATCGGCTGTTGCTTTGGACGGTAAGAGTGAATCAGAAATTGCATGGACAGGATGGTTGGATACACCGGATAATTCAACTGTAGAAGGTATTGAAATCGATAAACCGGTGATTAAGAGTGGTGAGACATTTGCGATTAAATATATTGATCCGACTCATGCACCGGCTGATAAGTGGGAAATTCTGAATGCGCAGACAGGTGTTGTTGTAAAAGACTTCCCGAGTTCTGTATCACTTGAAACAGCTCTTAGTGAAATTGGTATTTATGATCTTCGTATTACTTCTGGGGAAAACATAGAATTACATCAAGCCTTGATTCAGATTTCTTCTGAAGAAGTAGGGGCTATGCCGGAAATAAAAACGCTGACGGCCAATGACAGCGATAGTCCCATTTCAATAGAAAAGGGTGATAAGGTAACATATAAATATATCGGACGTAATGCAGATGGATATGTTTCGCGTGGCTTAAGATTAAATGAAATTGCTTTTGGAGTTCCAGCCGATCAATTGAATTTTAATAGCCAGTCTCCTTTTACCATTGCTTTTTGGTTCAAACCGGCTGTATTTAATCACATAAGCGATGGTACGCATCTTTTAAATATACGTGCTGCTGAAGATCGTTGGCCCGATAGCGATTGGGGATGGCTTTGGACTCATATCCAAGCTTCGGATAATAAGTTATCGTTTAATTTGAAGAAAAAAGAATCTGGAGCAGGTTCGGAAACTAAAATTATAGCAGAGGACTTTACTTTTGTTCCTAATCAATGGTATCATTTGGCAGTTGTTGTTGATTATCAAAATGGACGTAATGTATCGTTATATGTTAATGGTAAGCTGATTAATTCCGGAGGTGGTATAACGAATGTAAAGGACTGGAAGAATTCTTATACGATTATGGTAGGTGGTATTGCTGCCAATAGAGCAGGCTTTGATGGATATTTAGATGAATTCCAATTATATAATAAAGGGCTGACTGCTGAAGAAGTGAAAAAGTCAATGGAGCATCAAACTGTAATACCGGAGTCGTTGATTGGCTACTGGGATTTTGAAACTGAACCGAATGAGAATAATGAAATTCTCAGTACAGGAAGTAATAAGACTTTAAAAGGTTATATGACCGAAATTAAGACAGTTTCCCAGGGTGTGAACCAATATGTTCCGGTAGATATCACTTATGGAACAGGTGCACCATTTATTTCTGGTAGTATCTTTAAAGTTGAAACTAAACCATCTTGGAAATTAGAAGAGGCTCAAATTCAAGGTGATATTACAGGAACGGGTGAAGCCGGTAGTGTAGTAGCAGCTTATCCTTCAGAAGGTGAATTCAACGCTATTTTGACATTGGAGAACGGTTGGGGATCAGTATCCAAAACTTATCGTTCGGTAACAGTGACAGATGGTGGAGTCGGTTTTGCTGATAACGAATTGGAAATTGCTTATAATGCTTACCCGAATCCGTTTGTAGATGAATTGAATATTCGTTTTGCAAACGAGGGTACATACGCTATTGAAGTATTTGATGCTGCAGGAAAAATGATTGATGCAAAAGAAACTACGGTAGCCGATGGCGAAAATATCCATTTAAGTGTAAATGGTGCTGCTGGTATTTATTTTATTAATATAAAACAGGATACTAAGATTCTAAAAGCATTGAAAGTAATAAAGAAGTAATATTAGGTATTAACCTCAATATTATATCTATATTTTGATAGAAGGGGAGCTGTTATTGTTATATAATGTAAATAATAACATATAGCAGCTCCTTTTGTTTTATCGTTTTCTAAACGTATAATTTTTTTGTTAAACTAAAAAATCTATTATTGAAAATGAAACATTACATTTCTTTGATTTCTATTTTGGTTCTGATGAGTATTCTACCGCTTTGGGGACAATCGGGACAATCATTGGTACTGAATGGTACGGATCAATTAATGAAAATCGCTTCTCATGATGACTTTAACGTCTCGGCAGAGGAGAGTTTTACCGTTGCGTGTTGGGTCAAGGTAAATCGGTGGTTAGATGGTCAACGGTTCGTTGCAAAACGGAGTATGACCGGTACTCCCAAAAGTGGATATGAATTATGGGGTGGACAAAGTTCAAGTAAATTTTATGCGAATAATGCTCCAAATACTGCTGGGAATCATGATAATTCTATGAGTGTATGGTCTACAGAATTTGGCAGTTTGGATACTTGGGCGCATGTTGCTTTTGTAGTGGATAGAGTAAATGGAAAAATGTATCTATATCATAACGGAAAGCAGGTTGGAAATTCCGGTATAAAAGATATTGGCCCGTGGTATGTGGAAAATGACTATGATGTTACTGTAGGAACCGGACGAGCTTCTGCAATGGAATATGCATATTATTTGAAAGGTGAAATTGATAATCTCCGTTTTTGGAAAAGAGCGTTGTCATTGGAGGAAATCAATGCAGATAAGGTAGATGAAATGCCTGCATCGGAAGGATTGGTCGCTGCCTATGATTTTGAAAATATTGACGGATTGACTGTTCCGGATGTCAGTGGAAACGGGCACAACGGAGTACTTGTGAATTATCCGGTTGATGGTCCTTGTAAAGTAGCTTCAGCTTCTGTTGTGCAGGATTCTAATTTTACTGGGCGTGGTAATGAGGATGAAGTGGTGCTAAAGGCGGTGTTGGATATGGAAGGAACGGATCCGGTTCAGTGCAATAAACTTACCTTGAACATGGATGGAACTACAAATGTACAGGATGTGAAAAGCATTAAGGTGTATTCTACTGGAAATATAAATAGTTTTGATGCTCGCTATGCTGCTGTTACCGCTACTTTATTAGGCAGTTGTAAGCCTGCTTCCGGAGAGATAAATTGTGAACTTACAGGTGAATTGACTTCGGGAACCAATTATTTATGGATTACATATGATATAGCTGATAATGCAACAGAAGGGAACAAAGTTGATGCAAATATAGTTTCTATCACTACTGCAGATGAAACATATGCTTTTACGGAAGGTTCAGTTGAAGGGGAACGTACTATCTTATTGAAGCGTAAACTGTTATTTGCACCTGGGGATGCCGGTTCAAAGAACTATAGAATTCCAGCGATTATTACTGCTGCAGATGGTTCTTTGGTTGTTGCAACAGACAAGCGTAAAAATAATCAAGGTGACTTGCCTGAAGATATTGACGTGGTTATAAGAAGAAGTGAGGATGGAGGTATCACATGGTCCGAACCGCAAACTATTGCTGAAGGAACAGGAGCACGTAGAGGATTTGGCGATGCCGGTTTAGTACATACGACGGAAGAAAATGGCCTTCTTTGTATTTTTGTAGGTGGTGAAGGTATTTTTAATAATTCATCTCCTTCGAATCCTACTCGTACTTATGTTTGTAAAAGTACGGATAATGGTAAAACTTGGAGCGCACCTCGTGATATCACTGAGCAGCTTTATGGAACGGCATGTACTGTTACCGAGAGACAGGGGTGGTATGCTTCTTTCTGTGCTTCGGGAAATGGATTATTGACAAAAAATGGACGGATTATGTTTGTAGCTGCTGTCCGTGAGAATTCAGCAAGCACTTTGTCTAATTTTGTTTACTATTCAGATGATAATGGAGAGACGTGGAATGTTTCCAAACGAGCTAAATTAGGCGGTGACGAATCTAAAGTTGTAGAGTTAAGTGATGGTACAATCCTAATGAGTATTCGTCGTCAGAGTAAAGGTCCCCGTTACTATACGAAATCGACTGATGGAGGTATTACATGGGGAGAAGTATCTGAGTGGACTGAAATGCTTGAACCGAATTGCAATGGTGATATAATTCGATATACTTCTGTTAATGATGGCTATGAGAAGAATCGTTTATTACACAGTATACCCAATGACGCTGCTAACAGACGGAATGTCTCAGTTTTTGTGAGTTATGATGAAGGGCAAACTTGGCCGGTTAAGAAGTCAATTTGTCCTACCGGATCGGCATATTCTTCATTGACAATTCTTCCTGACGGTACTATTGGAGCGTATGTAGAAGAAAATTATGATACAGATAATATGTCTCTCTATTTCAATAATTTTTCTTTAGACTGGTTGACTGACGGCGCAGATATTTATTATGCAGCTGGAGAAACGGAAGTTGTTAAGTCTCCTACTTTTTCGGCTCCGGAAGGGGAATATGAAAATTCTGTAGCGATTGAATTGACTACTGCTACTGATGGAGCATCTATCTATTATACATTAGATGGGAACACTCCAAACGAACGATCTATTTTGTATGAAGGATTGATTACGATTGAAGAGACAACTACTGTGAAAGCAATTGCAGTAAAAGATGGTTTGGCTAACAGTGAGATTGCAACCGCTACATATACTATTACTCATCCGGGAGAGTATTGTATCTGGGATGAAGATGCTTATCCAAGAACAAATACGGATCGTGTTGTTCAGTCATTGAGTGTAAGTGGGGCTTCACAGGGTGGCATAGCTCAAGATTTTACTACAGTAGTGGCCGGAATAGGTGCTAAAACTCAAAGTAAAATAAATTTTGATAATACGGCAGATGTTTTAAATGCCACTATCGGTAATGAACTGTTCTTAACGGTTGCTGATTTTAATCTATATTGGACACATTATTACGTGTATGTGGATTATAATCAGAATGGTGTTTTTGAATCGAACGAGGTGGTGTCGTATACACATTATAGTGAAGATGATGGGACTTATCATGATAGTAAAGGAGATGTTGTTGATGCAGGAAAAGTACAGAGAGATCTTCCCAGTTTTATAATACCCGATAATGCTAAATTAGGGGAAACGCGTATTAGATTTAAAGCCGATTGGAACAGTTTGGATCCATGTGGAGATGCAAGTTTGGCTAGTAATAGAGGTACAATCTGTGACTTCACCATTAATATTCATGAGGCTGTGATGGGGGTTGTTTCTTTTGAACAAACAGAAGGAGCCACATTGCAAATAATGAATGGAGAAGAGGAAGTTACTAATGGTACTCGTTTGCCTTTAGGTACAGTCCTTTCAGTGAATGCTGAAGTAACTTCTGATGATTATATAATACGTGCAATTTTGGTGAATGGTGAAGAACTTGAAAGCAATACATTTGTGTTGGCAGAAGATGCCACTGTTTCATTGGATATTATAAAAGGTAAACTTGTAAATTATCAGGTGGAAGGAAATGGAATACTTTCTGTATCAGATAATTCATCAAATGAGATTGCGAGTGGAGCAATTGTGTACAAAGGGTCGGTTGTAGTAATAAAAGTGACTCCGGATGAGAATTATCATGTAGAGAGCGTTTTGATAAATGGTGATGACAAGACAGAGGAATGTGTATCTGATGCTGGCTATTCTTTGGTAGTAAATGAGCATTTGGATATTATTGCGAAATTTGCAATTGATTCTTATTCATTGAATTATTCTTGTAATGAAGAGTTTGGAAAGATGATTGTGCAAAAATCGAATGGAGATGATGTAATTTCCGGAGACTTAATACCTTATAATGAAAAGGTGACATTTACACTTCAACCGGCTGTTAGATGTTATGTTGCAAGTGTAATGATTGATGGTGAAGAAAAGATGGATGAGATATTAACTAATAAATCATTCTCACTGAATATTACAAAAGAGACTACTGTTCAAGTGGTATATGAAGCCGAGAAATATTCCTTGACTTTGGCAAACGATACGCCAAAGAAAGGTAAACTAATGGTTAAAAGACTAAGTGACGACATCGAATTGGAGGATCAGAGTGAAATTATTTATGATGAGGAATTGCTTATTGCTTGGTTGCCTGAAGAGGGTTGTGAATTGGCTGAATTATGGATAAAAGAAGGTGAAGATGATGAATATGATTTAATTGAGGCTGGGCTGCTGGAAGAATTAGGTGATAGTAAAGAATTTTCTTATCAAGTATTCGCAAATGTTGCTCTTCGTGCAGTATTCAGTGGTACGGTTTCTATTACTAATACGGAAATAGCTAATACGACGGTCTATACAAAAGATGGAAAATTAATTGTTAA
The DNA here is from genome assembly GCF_000432295.1 of Bacteroides sp. CAG:189. NCBI lineage: Bacteria > Pseudomonadati > Bacteroidota > Bacteroidia > Bacteroidales > Bacteroidaceae > Bacteroides > Bacteroides sp. CAG:189. The sequence continues at coordinate 9,786 of NZ_HF990962.1, read as the reverse complement.
AGATGGAAAAGTTGGTTGTGAAGTATTTGTCTATGATGTTTTAGGTCAGGTTGTGAAATCTTTCATCATTGAGAATGCGTTAGAAACAGTTCAACTGGGAACAACATCCTCTTTATATCTGGTCAAGATTGTTGATGGAGCAGATTGTATTGTAAAAAAAGTAGGTAATATGTAAATGTCTTTTTGATGATTGTGAAGAATATCTGCTAATACAGTTGGGGATAACTGTAGCAGATTCCTGATGATGCATTCAGTTAATCACTGCAGGGTAAATCTTGTAGTGATTTTCTTTTATAATAGCTTAGGAATATCCCTGTTCAGATGAATAAAGCCGGTTTTGATTTGGTAATCGAAACCGGCTTCAATGTAGGGTATGTGGGTTTATGAACCTTTTCTGTTGTTTATGACGCGCATAGCTGCGGTATAAAATTCGCAGGGTACGGATAATAAAATACTGTTAGTTCCTTTGTCTTTCATTGAAACTTCAATGTAGGCTGCATTGAGAAGGTTTTTTACGCTGGTTGCTTCCCACGGACTACCGGTGAAAACGTCTACTTGGGAAATTTTTCTACTTGTGATCATCTGTTTCTGGTTTTTGTTGTATTCTGTTTGCAAATATAGAGCATGTTTTCAAGTCCAATGACGAATATTCGTTCAATCTTTAGAAGAATTGTTGCAAACGTTAGCAATTTAGGATATGAATTGCTCCAAATTTGTCTTTTTCGGTGACTGTTGATATTATGAGAAAACAAATATCCTTAAAAAGGAACCGGTTGCAGAAATGTAGCGATTTTCATTGATTCAAAGCGCATGTCATTCTTGCAACCGGTTTCCTGATATTTGAAAAGTGAAGTTTAAGGTATACTTTTATTTTTCATCGTTTTTCCGGATTTCCACACGACGTATTTTACCACTGATTGTTTTCGGAAGTTCATCAACGAATTCAATGACACGTGGATATTTGTATGGTGCGGTCACTTTTTTCACATGGTTTTGAAGTTCCTTTATTAGGCCTTCCCCTGCTTGTGCTTTATATTCCTTGGACAAAACGATGGTGGCTTTTACTACTTGTCCACGAATTTCGTCGGGTACTCCGGTAATGGCACACTCCACAACAGCCGGATGGGTCATTAACGCACTTTCCACTTCGAACGGACCGATGCGATAGCCGGAACTTTTAATGACATCGTCGGCACGGCCTACAAACCATAGATAACCGTCCTCGTCTTTCCAGGCCACATCACCGGTATAATAAATACCGTTGTTCCACGCTTCATGGGTACGGGCAGCGTCACGATAATACTCCTTGAAAAGTCCTAATGGCTTTCCTCTGTTTGTACGGATAACGATTTGCCCTTGCTCGCCGGCTTCTACCGAACGTCCGTCGTGGTCGATCAGATCCACATCATATTGCGGGTTAGGGACTCCCATGCTTCCCAGTTTCGGTTCCATCCAAGGAAAAGTAGCTACGGTCAGTGTTGTTTCTGTCTGTCCGAATCCTTCCATTAGTTTGATGCCTGTCAGCTTCTTGAAAGTGTCGAATACGGCGGGATTCAGTGCTTCACCGGCAATTGTACAATATTGCAATGAAGAAAGATCATATTTGGTCAGATCTTCATGAATAAGAAAGCGGAAGATGGTAGGTGGTGCACAGAGAGACGTGACGTGGTAATCTTGTATCTTTGTTAGGATGTCACCCGGGGTGAATTTTTCATGATCGTATACAAATATGTTAGCTCCGGCAATCCATTGTCCATATAACTTTCCCCATACGGCTTTCCCCCAACCTGTATCGGCTATGGTGAGGTGGAGACTTTTTGGGGTAAGGTTGTGCCAGAAACTACCTGTAACGATATGGCCTAACGGATAAGTAAAATCATGTGCTACCATTTTAGGCTCGCCGGTAGTGCCGGAAGTGAAATACATCAGTGAAATGTCATCGTTCGTATTCGGATGTTCAGGTTTTACGAACGGGGCTGCTCCTTGGATACCTTTATGGAAATCTTCAAATCCTTCAGGGATCTCGGGCCCTACGCTGACAAGTTTATGTACAGTCGGGCAATCGGGCATAGCTTCGATGATATGTTTGGTGATCACTTCTTCGCCGGCGGCAACGATCATTTTAATATCTGCGGCATTGCAGCGATATACGATATCTTTTTTAGTTAATAGGTGAGTTGCGGGGATTACCGTAGCTCCCAGTTTGTGTAACGCTATGATACTGAACCAAAATTCATACCGGCGTTTTAGAATCAACATTACCATATCGCCGCGTCCAATTCCCAATGACTGGAAATAAGAGGCCGTTATGTCTGTATAATGCTTCATATCGGCAAATGTGAACTGCACATGCTCGCCTTTATCGTTCGTCCACAGTAATGCAGACTTATTTGGCTCTTCGGCAGCCCAAGCATCTACTATATCATATCCGAAGTTAAAGTTTTCGGGTACGTTAATCTTAAGATTTTTGATAAAATCCTCCTGTGAGGAGAATGTTGTTTGTGATAAGAATCTTTCTACCATAATTAATATTACATGATGACGGCAAGGAAACGTACTGTTTTTCCATCGAGTGCTTTCATGCCGTGTGGGAGTTTTGAGTTGAAATAAAGACTGTCACCTTCGTTCAGTATCAGTTCTTTGCCTTCGATATTAATCAGCATACGTCCTTCAAGTACCAAGTTGAATTCTTGACCGGTATGGCTGTTGTAATGTATCGGTTCGTTATCCGGTTTCGGTTCAACGGTTACGATGAACGGATCAGCGCTCCGATTGATAAATCCTGCTGCTAATGATTGGTATTTGTATGCTCTGGTACGTTCGATACTTGTTCCTTTCCCGGCGCGGGTTAAAAAATAACTGCTCATTTTGGGCTCTTCACCAAACATGAGTGCATCCAGGGCGATACCATACTTACGTGCTATCTTTTGCAGCATACTTACTGAAATATCATATTCTCCTGTTTCTGCCAAACGGTATTCTTCGGCAGAGATATCACAATCGCGGGCAATGTCTTCTGCTGTAAGTTCCAGTACATCACGCAATCCGCGTAGTCGTTCGGCTATTTGCTTAATTTTATCATCCATGTATTTAATGAATTAATGTGTAAATGTTAATAGTTTGTTGGGGTGTTTTCATGCTCGTAATAATTCTTAATGGAGTTTGAGTTCTCATTTTTATTCCTGGCATTATTTAGAGGCCTTCATTGCTTTTATTATTGCCGAGGTAAATCCGGCATGTTCCAATTCGTTGATACCTTTAATTGTGATTCCACCGGGTGTTGTCACTTTGTCGATCTCAACACTGGGATGCGTATCTTTGTTTAACAACAATTCAGCCCCGCCTATTAGTGTTTGTGCAACCATTTTCATACCGTCCTTAGGTGCGATTCCCATTTCGATACCTGCCTGCATGGCGGCCTGTACATATTTCAGCACATAGGCAATACCACATGAAGTCAGCGCAGTTGCTGCTGCTATTTTACTTTCCGATATCATCATGGTCAGTCCCATCTCGTCGAACATATCAGTTAATAATTTCTTTTGTTTATCTGAAGCATTGCGAGCGGCTATAAGAGTCATGCTGGCACGTTCGGCAATGGCGGTATTGGGAATAACACGGAAAATCGGCATTTCCGGCTCACCACAAAAATGCGCTAAATCGTCGAAACAAATACCGGCGGCTAAAGACACGAGTATCTGTGTGCGTTTCAAACGGAGTGGTTCGAGTACCTCCTCTATTAACCAAGGTTTTACAGCAGCGATTACAATGTCGGCATTGCTTGCTGCATCCATATTGTTGTTCGTTGTTTTAATGTTGGGAAAGTCGACTTTTAGTTTCTCCAATTTCCCATTCGTTGGGTTGGACACAACAATTTCATGTCCTTGAACCAAATATCCCTGGGCTAAACCGCGTGCAATGGCAGAGCCCATATTTCCTGCACCAATGATAGCTACTTTCATAATTTGATGTTATTTAGTACGTTGGAGACAAAGGTAAATGTAAAAAGTGAAAATTCGAATAATTGTGGCAGGTATTTTTCTTGTGGAAAATTGATTTTATGAATTTATATGCTAATTTTGTTCGGTAATTATAGGAATACCAGTGACTTATAAGATAAGAGTGTATGCTTTTCCTACATAAGAGTCTATACTTTATTTTGAGAGGTCGTTTCGTTTGAAAGGACAGTAGGAAGGTTGTTTTTCCGGATATAAAATAAATGCCGGTATAATCTCTGAATAGAAGACGATATACCGGCATTTTTATTGTTAAAGTACTTTCTTGAATCTGATGAGGAATTCATCTGCTTCTGCTTTGCTGAGGCAGAGAGGGGGTAATAGTCGGATAACATTTGTTCCACTGGCTCCGGTGAATACTTTCTGTTCATGGATGAGACGGCTGCGAATTTCTTTTACCGGCTGTTCGAACTCCATGCCAATCATAAGTCCGCATCCGCGTACTTCTTTGATTTGTGGGAATTTTTTCAATTCTTCCAATAAGTAAGCACCGATGTTGGCTGCATTTTCGATCAGACGATCTTGCTCAATGACGTCCATAACTGCTAATGCCGCAGCACAGGCCAAGTGATTTCCTCCGAAAGTCGTTCCTAACATACCGTAAACCGGTTTGAACATCGGGCTGATGAGTACACCGGCCATTGGAAAACCATTGGCGATACCTTTGGCTACTGTGATAATGTCGGGTTTGATTCCTGCATATTGGTGCGCAAAAAATCTACCGCTACGTCCGTAGCCACTTTGAATTTCATCAAGGATAAATACGGTCCCATTCTCTGTACATGCCTTACGTAGCTCTTGCAAGAATTCTGCAGTCGGTATTTTAATACCTCCTACTCCCTGAATACCTTCGATGATAACAGCACAGACATCTCCTTTGGCCAGTTCGGCTTTCATTGCTTCCGTATCGTTCAGAGGAAGATAAGTGATATGTCCGTTCGCATTGATGGGAGCGATAATTTTAGGATTATCGGTCGCTTCTACAGCCAGTGAAGTACGTCCGTGGAAAGCTTTGGAGAAAGAAATCACTTTGGTCCGTCCGGTATGGAAAGAGGCCAGTTTCAAGGCATTTTCGTTTGCTTCCGCACCACTGTTGATCAGGAATAGTGAGTAATCGTCATAACCGGAAATCTTTCCCAAGCGTGCAGCCACTTCCTGTTGCAGCTTGTTGATAACCGAGTTGGAATAAAAGCCGAGTTTTGCCACTTGGCTGCTAATCATCTCTATATAGTGCGGATGGGCATGTCCGATGGAGATAACGGCATGGCCTCCGTAGAGGTCGAGATATTCTGTTCCGTTTTCATCCCATACATGGCAACCTTTTCCTTTTACTATGTTTATGTCGAATAAAGGATATACATCGAATAGGTTCATGATGATATTTACGATTTTATGATTTACAATTAGACGATTGGAGTTACTACTATTAATTTTACGATTTACAATTGAAGTAACTCCAATCGTCTAATTGTAAATCGTCCAATCGTCAATCTAAAAAGCCGATGGCTTTAACCGGAGACCTACCGTCTCTTCCAGATTGAACATCAGGTTCATATTGTGTACTGCTTGTCCGCTGGCACCTTTCAACAGGTTGTCGATGCATGAGATAATAAGCAGCTTATCTCCGTGTTTCTCCAGATGTATCAGGCATTTGTTGGTGTTGACCACTTGTTTGAGATCGATGTTTTTGTCTACGATGTGTACAAATGAGTCTTTTGCGTAATATTCCTCATACATGCGTACGATTTCTTCCAATGCTACTTTGGTTTTTACCACTAACGTGGCAAAGATACCCCGTGGAAAATCACCCCGGTAAGGGATAAAATCAATCTCTGAGTCGAAACTGTTTTGAAGTTGTTTCAGCGATTGTTTGATTTCGGGTACATGTTGGTGGTCAAAGGCTTTGTACACACTCATGTTGTTATTACGCCAACTGAAATGACTGGTGGCACCAGGTTTTACTCCCGCTCCCGTGCTTCCTGTGATAGCATTTACCATGATGTCGTCATTCAGCATCAAGTGTTTGGCCAATGGAAGAAGTCCTAATTGGATGCAGGTTGCAAAACATCCCGGATTGGCTACATGCTTGGCCGTACAGGTGGCACGACGGTTCAATTCTGGCAATCCGTAGATGAAGTCATGATCCGGTGATGCGATACGATAATCCATTGAAAGATCGATAATTTTCAGATCTTCCGGTATATTATGGCTTTCGATAAATTTCTTTGTATCGCCGTGGGCGGTACAAAAGAAAAGTACGTCGATTTCTTCCAGAGGAAGTGCATCGGTAAAAGTCAGATCACATTCTCCGTAGAGTCCTTCGTGTACATCGGTAATCTTATTACCGGCATTACTGCTGCTGTTGATAAATACTATTTCTGTCTCGGGGTGATTGATAAGTAGGCGGATAAGTTCACCCGCCGTATATCCTGCTCCACCAATAATTCCTGCTTTTATCATAATAGTTGAAAGCTTATTTAGTTGAAAGTTGAAAGTTGAGAATTGAAAATTGGGAGTTGAAAGCTGGCTTGCACTATTGAACTGCATAGTAGCTTTCAACTCTCAACTTTCAACTAAACCTCGTGGTTTGCATAATAAACGCGTAGCGGAGTGGAAGTTACTTTGATAAATCCTTTCGCGTCTTCCGCAGTCCAGCCTTTCTGCATTTCGCCATATTCGCCAAATTTAGTTTTTACTAAATCATCTTCAGATTCTACGCCTACGGTAGAGAAAGACAATGGGCGGAGTTCAAGAATTGCCGTACCGTTTACATTGCGCTGCGACTCCTGCAGCATGGCTTCGATGTCGCGCATTACAGGTTCCAGGTACTGGCTTTCGTGGAGGAACATACCATACCAGTTGGCTACTTGATCTTTCCAGTATTGTTGCCATTTGCTCAGCGTATATTTTTCGAGGAAGCGGTGTGCACCGATAATCAACATCGGAGCGGCTGCTTCAAAACCTACGCGACCTTTAATACCGATGATTGTATCGCCCACATGCATGTCGCGTCCAATACCGTAAGGAGCGCCAATCTCTTCTACCTTCTGGATGGCGGCAATTTTGTCTTCAAAAACTTCTCCGTTTACGGCATGAAGTTCTCCCTGTTTAAATTCAAGACGTAACTGTTCGCTTCCTTCCTTCTGCACCTGTTTCAAGTATGCTGTTTCGGGTAGCCCCTGTGCCGAGTCGAGAATTTCGCCGCCACAGATGGAAGTACCCCACAATCCGACATTATAGGAATATTTCAGTTTGGTAAAGTCTGCACTGAAACCGTTTTTATTCAAGTAGTCTATTTCTTCCTGACGGCTCAATGCCATGTCACGGGTCAATGTGATGATTTCCACACCCGGAGCCAGTACAAGGAAAGTCATGTCAAAACGAATCTGATCGTTGCCGGCACCGGTGGAACCATGGGCGATGGCATCCGCACCGATTTCGTTGGCATAACGTGCGATAGCCAATGCTTGGAATATACGTTCCGAACTGACGGAAATAGGATAAGTACCGTTACGCAGTACGTTTCCGAATATCATGTATTTCAAGCTTTTCTCGTAGTATTCTTGGGTCACGTCCAGTGTAACGTATTTCACAGCTCCTAACTTGTATGCGTTTTCTTCATTCTGTTTCAACTGTTCATCGCTGAAACCACCCGTGTTGGCACAAGCCGCATACACCTCATAACCTTTCTCCTTAGCCAGATACATTACGGTAAACGAGGTATCTAATCCCCCGCTGAATGCAACTACCACTTTCTTTTTCTGTTCCATGATCTTAATAATTAGTTAATGCCCCGATTGTTCTATTGACGATGCGGTACATTATATTATTTTAATTCTTTTCTTTCTCTATTAATTGGCATATTGGCACATTGACCAATCGGCACATTATTCTTCTTCTTTATGTTTCTCCGGATCGTAAAGCATTGCCGTACAAATACAGAATTTCCGGTTTTTGGCTACCAATATATCATGGTTGATACAACCTTCGCAGCCGCGCCAGAATGCTTCGTCATCCGTCAGTTCGTTGAACGTGACGGGTACATAACCGAGTTCCGTATTCATTTTCATAACGGCGGCACCACTGGTCAGACTGAATATTTTGGCCCATGGCCAACGCAGGCGGGCGAGTTTGAAAGAAGCTTGTTTGATACGTTTTGCCAGTCCCAAACCGCGATAGTCTGGGTGTACGATCAATCCCGATGTCGCTACATATTGTTTATTACCCCACGATTCTATATAAGTGAAGCCTGCAAATTTATCTCCCTCCAGGGCGATAATGGCTTTCCCTTCTTTCATCTTGGTTGCAACATATTCGTGTGTACGTTCTGCAATTCCTGTCCCGCGTACTTTCGCTGCATTTCTGATTGTCTCCAAAATAGTGTCAACGTAAACCTCATGTGAGGCGTCGGCTACCATCACATCTATTTTTTGAGTCTCCATTTCTTTAATAAGTGTCGAGTATATAGTTATCTGTTTATTGTATATTCGGAATAATAAGTGACAGGAAGTTTCGTACCATTTTAGGCTCGGCACCTTCACGCAATACAAGCATGATGGTGTCATCGCCGGCAATGGTTCCTAATATATCGCCGAACTCACGATTGTCGATATCATAAGCCATACTGCTGGCGTATCCGGGACGTGTTTTGATTACAGCTATGTTGCCGGAAAACTGCAGGGAGACGAAGCCATTGTTCATTAACATCTCGGTGGCACTTTGGTCACCAACACGTTTGTACATGATGTCATTAGGCAATACGTATACATATTTACCGTTCATGCTGGCTGCTTTGGCTACTTTCAATTGCTTCAAATCACGTGAAAGAGTGGCTTGCGTCAGTTCAAAACCTTCGGCTGCAAGAGCCTGTAACAACTCTTCCTGTGAACCTACCTCTTTGCTTGAGATAATCATTTTGATAGCGTCTAATCGGTTTGCTTTCTTCTTCATCTTGTATAATTATTCTAAGAATGGCGCAAAAGTATGCAATAAATTGGAAAAATGATGCATAAAACCAAACTTTTTTATTCTTTTTATACATAAAAGCGGAATTTATTCAAGAATGGTTATAATAAAGGAGGGGATGAAGGTGGCGGATTGGCATGACAGCATAAATAGATACATAATGTCTAATAAGTTTTTTATTAGTCTCTGTGTTTGTATTGTAGATATAATGGCTGTGTTATTACATTTGATTTACGGACAACAACTATATGACAGGTGTTTTGTGTGAAATAATTCGGGTTTTGTTGTGATTTCAGATATGTATGGTAGTTGGAAAAGGGGGATAAGGGAATTGTTTAAGAAGTGAAAAAATATAACATTTATGTGTGCTGTTAAAGTGTTGGTTGTAAGTATGTTATGTGGGGCAAAATTTATCCGTAGAGAATCGGCTCGTTCCTCTACGATGAATGCCTCGTTTCTCTACGAGAAACTTGGCATTTTATTATAACTTATTGTAAATCAGAAGGAGATTACAGTGCTTAAAAGATGCAGGTAACGATTTAGTAGCAAAAGTTTTGCTTTGGGTTACACAGTTTTGCATAGTTTCAAATAACTCATATACAAATGTAGGCAATATTTGGAATATAACAAAATATATGAATCCAAAATTATTCTCGGCTATTTTTGTCCTGTTTTGGCATTTTCGACCTTTCAAAGCGGTTACTCAATAGTCGAGTAAACAGATGATAGTCTAAAAGAGTGGAATGAAATTCTGATATCACTTATAGCTAGGACGATGGATGTTCTTGAATGCTCTCAAGAGTTC
>NZ_HF990961.1:0-25934 GCF_000432295.1 Bacteroides sp. CAG:189 | reverse complement strand
CAAGGTTACTCAATTATGAATTATAGGTTATAAAGTATATAATCCCCAAATAAAAATCTTGTGTATGATTTCTGTATTTTCGGTTCTCGTAAAGGAGCTACCGATAATCGGGAAACTACCTACACATTAACAGGGGAGAATACCCGAATCGGTTATCTGAACACTGCCGGAAACGGAACGGAAACCGTTACTATTAAAGGCGTACGTCCTACTGCAAACGGAGAAATCAGGCTGACTGTCAGTCCTGGTGAAAATAACAATCATAAAAATAAATTTTATTATATCAATGCTTTGCAGATAGTAGCTAAAGAACCGGGAAGTGAAGTATTGGTTGATGAAATTTCGGATGTTCGTGATTTATTGAAAATGGATCCGGATATTAATTATGTGTTGACTGCTGATATTGATCTTACCGGAGTGGTGTTGGACGAATGTGTATTAGATAGCTATTACGGTACATTAGATGGACAAGGACATATTATTTACGGATTGACTATCGATAAGAGTGATTCCGGAGAACTTGGCCTGTTCAGGCACCTTAGGGGCGCTACTATCAAGAATTTAGGTATCGAAAGAGCTTCTATTTTAGGTAATAGTAATATTGGTGCTTTGGCTGGACAGAGCCATGGTGCAGTTATCGAGAATTGTTATGTTGCTAATAGCAGTATATCAGGTCGTGATCATGTCGGTGCTTTGATCGGACAGATGGAAGGTAATGAAGGAGTGGGTAGCCAGATTAATAATTGTTATGCAGCTGCCAATGTTTATTCTCGCGAGTTCCAGGCCGGTGGTCTTGTCGGTACATCTGCTGCAGGGGCCGGAAGTATTCGGAATTCTTATTTTTCCGGACGGGTAGAAGTTGTAAATCAGCGTATTGGAGGAATTTTGGGGTTACAGGATAGTGATGACGTACTTACAATTGAAAATTGTGTCAATTTGGCCGCTCAGTTGCAATGTGATCAGATTTATCGTATAGCCAGTACACGTGACGGTAAATCTGTATTGAATAATAATTATGCTTTGAATACGTTGCCTGCACCAAATGGTAATGATGCCCAGAAAGGAATTGATGTTACTGCTGAGAGGGTTAAACAAGAAGTATTTTATTCGGAAGATTTGAAGTGGAATTTTGATGATGGTTCTTGGAAATGGATAGACGGACTTTATCCGGTTTTGGTATGGCAGAAGGAGGCTGAAACGACTACTTCTCTGATTTATTTGAGTCAGTCTATACCAGTTTTGTCTTTAAGAAAGGGAAGTAGCATCGATCTGAGCCAATATTATGCTTCCGGACATGGAGGTATTTTATCATATTCATGTGCAAATAGTAAAGTGAAGCTGGATGGAAGTATTATATCTGTAACAGAAGACGTTGAGATAACCGATCTGGAAACTGTTACCGTATCTGTTTCTGTGTCTGGTTTTAAAGCTGAGGAGATTAGTATTTCCATTATACCGGACATCATACCGGTTGCTACGGCAGAAGATTTTATTTCAAGAATAACTGCTGCAACAGATGGCAGTTTCAAATTGACAGCCGATCTGGACTTTGCAAATGTTTCATTTAATGGTATTGAAAACTTCTCAGGAAAACTGGATGGTGACGGACATATTATAAAGAATCTGAATATTCAACGTGCCGGAGAAGGGAAATTAGGCTTATTCCTGTCGACTATCGGTGCTGAGATAAAAAATTTGGGTATTGAAAATTCTGTGATCGGTACTAAAGAAAACAAGCACATCGGTAGTTTTATCGGCGAAATGAATGGTGGTAATATTGATGGATGTTATGTCGGTAATAGCCGTATTGTTGGCAAAGATCATGTTGGAGCGTTAGTTGGTCAGTTGAATTCCGGAGCTTTAATGAGCAATTGTTATTCAACAGCATATGTACAAACTACAGGCTGGCAGGCTGGTGGTTTGGTTGGATCTATAAACAACGCTACTATTGATAAAAGTTATTTTTCCGGTGTCGTTGTGGGCAACTGGAATAGGACAGGCGGTATTGTAGGTTTGAAAAATGGTGGAGATGAAACCGGTAATTCTGTGAAGAACAGTGTGAATCTGGCTTCTTATATATTAGGTGCCGATTCTCCCAAACGGGTTGTAGGAGATGGAGGAATAAAAGTGGAGAATAGTTATTCTTTGCTTTCTACCCGCATTGGTAAGAATGTGGTAGAAGCTGTTACGATTATCAGTGAAGATGTAATCGGGCAGGATGGAGCTGACATTTCCTTGCAACAGGTTCGAACTGCTTCTTTCTATGCCGAGACATTAAAATGGGATATGGAAAGCACGTGGATTATTCCATTGGATGGTGAGTCTTATCCTGTTTTGAAATGGCAGTTAGAGAGAGAGAGTAAAATTCAGACAGGGCTTTATGTCGGGATAGAAGTTCAGCCGGCTCAGATTACAGAAAGATTATATCTCTCAATGGATAGTTATGTCTTACCACAGTTTATTTCAACGAATGGTCTCACACTGTCATTATTGTCGGATAATACGAAAGTTGTTACTATTGAAGAACAAACGTTGACTCCTGTTGCTATCGGCTCATCTGTTGTAGCAATGGAAACAGTGAAAGGGATTGACGATCGGTTTGAAATTACTCCGGTAACCTATATTTGTAAAGTGATTCCTGCGGAGGGAGTTGTTGAAATAACGACAGCGGACGATTTGTTGACTATCGATAATTTCCCTACCCGTGATTATGTATTGACAAATGACATTGATTTGGCAAATACTACTTTTAATGGTTTATGTTCTGAAGAGAATCCGTTTACAGGTACATTTGACGGTAACGGCTATATAATAAAAGGGTGGAATTTTAATGATTCGAATGTCGGAACGATGGGATTATTCAAAAGAATGGACGGTGCTGTGATTAAGAATCTCGGTATGACCGGTGTTGCTATTGTCGGTGGTGATAATACAGGTGCATTGGTGGGTATTGCAGATGGAGGAAAGATAGAACGCTGCTATGTCAGCAACAGTAACATTGAAGGAGGAGACCGTGTTTCGGCAATTGCTGCCCGTGTTTCGGCTGGTGTGATAATCGAAAACTGTTACGCAGCTCAATGTACAATTAAAGCAAGGACTCATCAGGCCGGTGGTATCTCTGCTGCTTCCTTTGATGGTGGTGCGACTATTAGCAACTGTTATTTTGATGGAACTATTACGAGCCAGTTCGGTCATGTAGGTGCTATACTCGGATTAATAGACCGTGACGGTGAGATTACAATTCAGAATTGCTTGAATTTGGCAACCTCTATTGCAGGCGGGCATCGTTTCCGCATTGGAAATTGGGGAAATAGAGCATCGATGGCTCATTTTATTAACAATTATTCTATTGGTACTACAGTTTCAGTCGGTGGTGGTTGGGAAAGTACGGATGACCGTAATGGGACGGATCTTTTCGATGATGCCGATGCTAAATCTTTAGAATTCTATAAAGAAACGCTTGGATGGGATTTTGACAAAATTTGGAAAATAGCAGAAAATGAGGGTTATCCTGTGTTTAGGACTAAAGATGACCCGGTAGGTATGGTTACCGAAAAAACTTTAGAAAATATTGCTGTTTATTCTATAAGTGGTGGTATCGAAATGATTGCTTCACAAGCGGTTCAAATAAATATTTATGCTATTGACGGCCGTCTGGTACGTTCTGTTATGCTGAATGAAGGACGTAATTCGATAACAGGAATCGCTCCCGGTCTGTACCTTGTAAATAGAACCAAGGTAATTGTGACGGACTAACTAACTTACATGTTTGATACTTTTATTAGATCCGGGTGGATGTGGCCATCCGTCCGGATCTTTTATTTAATATTGTAATATTATGAATACATTATTACAGAGAATTCCTCTTTTATCGGTGTTGTTTTGGGGGATTGCAACCCAGGCGGCACAACTTCCTATTATCTTGGAGGCCGAAGATGCAAAATTATTTGGTGAGCTAAAAGTTGAACAAGTTTCCGGTTTTTCCGGAAATAAGTATGTTCATGATTTTCATATAAATTCCGATTCCTATTATTTGTATGAGAATATAGAAGTGGACCAAGCCGGGACGTATGAGTTAAAAGCATTTACTACAGGTACAGCTCGTCCTTTTTATATTAAAGTAAATGATTATGAACGAATCGTTTTACGTACAAGCGACTCTCCAGATTGGAATGCACCTCCTACATCGGTTTCTTCTGCATATATCTATTTGGATGCCGGTACTAATGTCATAAAAATGGGTACCGAATTTGAAAATGGCCCCAATATTGATAAATTTGAAATTCATGCTACCTCTGTGAAAATAGAGAAGCCTCGTAAAGTTACAGTTGCTTTTCCGTATGATTTTACGGATGAGGCTGAGATTATGGCAGAGCATTCAAATGCTACTTTGGCTTTTCTGACAGATAATAATGAAAATACTTTTTATGAAGTATCGGGAATTACTGAAACAACAATAACGGTAGATTGTAAAGAAGATAAGGTACTTACGGGTATGCTGCTCTATGCTGGTAGAGGGGTGGACGTAACTAAATGGAAAGTAGAATATTCAAAGGACGGTCAGACATGGAGACAGTTTAGGCCTGCCTCTACTCGGATGATAGGGATGGGAGATATGGCACTGTTTACATACAACCGTGTTGTAACAAGCAGCACCTATAGTGCGCGTTATTATCGACTTACAGCTACCGGAACTGATAACATACGGATTGCTGAATGGCAATTGTTTGGTTACGCTTTTGATACAGCGGGTAAGAAACCTTATTTCCCTGCAGATGTGACAGAAGGGCTGAATTTGGAAAAGCAGATTTCCGGTTATCCGGAAGGGGGGACAAATGAAGGGATTATGCAATTGTTTGATAAACAATTGACAACAAAATATTGTGCATTGGGTACGAGTTTTTACGTGCAGTGTGTGTTGGATAAAGCTTATCGTTTTAATTCTTATACGGTGACGTCTGCCAATGATGCTTCTGAGCGTGATCCTAAATTATGGAGTTTAAGTGGTTATAATCCAGAAGAAGGATGGATTGAATTAGATGAACGGAGAGATTTTAATTTTCCTGGGCGATACACCACTATGAAATTTCAGATAGATTCGGAAAAGGAGTTCACTGCTTTTCTGTTGGAAGTTTCGAGCGTACATGCCGGTGACCGGGTGCAATTGGCTAATTTACAGGTTTTCGGTGAACCGACGGGTGGTCCTGCTGTAGCTCCGGAAGTACCGTCAACACCTTCTACAGATCCGCGGGAGCGTGCTTCCGAATTAGTCCGTTTGATGACAAAAGGTGAAAAATTATCGTATGTAGGTGGTGTTGACTGGATGTATACGAAAGCTATTCCCCGTCTGGGCATTCCTCAAATGAAGATGTCTGATGGCCCTCAAGGAGTAGGTACTTGGGGAAATTCGACGGCTTATCCTTGTGGTATTTGTTTGGCATCTACTTGGAATGAGGATTTGGCGCATTCATATGGAGAGGCTTTGGCGCTTGATTGCCGTTCACGAGGGGTGAATATATTGTTGGGACCGGCAGTTAATATTCATCGTGCTCCTATGTGTGGACGTAATTTTGAATATATGGGTGAAGATCCGTACCTGACCTCCCGTACGGCAGTAGGATATATCAATGGGCTACAGGCAAATGGGGTAATGGCTGTTATCAAACATTTTACGGCTAACTTTCAAGAATATGACCGGAACTATATAAGTTCGGATATTGATGAGCGGACATTAAATGAAATATATTTTCCTGCTTTTAAAGCTGCGGTGCAGGAAGCCAAAGTAGGAAGTGTGATGAGTAGTTATAATCTTTTGAACGGTACGTGGACTACGCATCACCCTTGGTTGCTTCGTACCGTATTGCGTGATCAATGGGGATTTGACGGTATTCTGATGTCCGATTGGGGATCTACTCATTATTGCTTACCTGCTGCTCAGGGCGGATTGGATCTGGAAATGGCAGGTGGTGAGAAAATGAATCCTGACAGTTTGCGCTATTTCATCAACCGGGGTGATTTGGATATGAATGTGATTGATGAAAAAGTACAACATATACTTCAAACGATGATAAAATTCGGATTTATGGATAATGAACAACTGGATTCCAGTATTCCCGAAGATAATCCGGCTTCTGTAAAGACAGCTTTGGATGTGGCCCGTGAAGGTATGGTCCTTTTAAAAAACGAAGAGAACCTTTTGCCCTTAAAAGCAGATAAAATAAAAAAGGTAGCCGTTGTCGGTCAGAATGCTTTGCGTTATCTCACCGGAGGTGGTAGCGGGCGAGTTACACCTATCCATTACGTGAGTTTTTATGAAGGTATTAAAGCAGTCGGTGCACAGAAAGGTGTTGAGGTGAAATATATAGATGAATATGATCATTTGGATGATGATGTATATGTGGCATCCGGTTCTGATGAACACGGTTTTAACGGAGAGTACTTCAATAATACTGATTTGTCAGGTGCTCCGATTGCTACGAAAGTGGATGCCAATATAAACTTTAATTTCCAGAACGGTACGGGAGTCGAGGGAATTGGTACTTCTAATTATAGTGTACGTTGGACAGCAGAATTGCGACCAATGGAAGACGGAGAATATGTTTTCCATCTTGGTGGTGATGATGGTTTTCGGTTATATATTGATGATAAAAAGGTTATTGATGATTGGAATCCCGGTCAAGAAAGATATAAGACTTACGAGATGAGGTTGTCTGCAGGCAAAACCTATGCAGTCAAAATAGAATATTATCAGGGGACGGGTGCCGCTATTATTGATTTTTATTGGACGAAAGTGGGCGCAGATGATTACTTTCAAGCAAGTTTGAATGATGTAGACGTGGTAATTGCATGTTTTGGACATGACTCTGGCAGTGAAGCAGAAGGCGGGGATCGTACTTTTGCTTTACCTTCTAAACAAAAAGAGTTGATCACGAAAGTCATATCGAAGACTACCACTCCTATTGTCGGTGTGGTTACTGCCGGTGGTAATGTGGAAATGCAATCTTGGATACGGCATTTGGATGGGTTGTTATGGGCATGGTATCCTGGGCAGGAAGGTGGAACGGCTTTGGGAGAGATTTTATTCGGTGACATAAATCCGTCAGGAAAATTACCTGTGACATTTGAAAAGCGCTGGGCTGATAATCCGACTTATAATAGCTATTATGATTCGGATAATGACAAACATGTAGAGTTTACCGAGGGTATATTTATGGGGTATCGCGGGTATGATAAATCCGGAAAAACGGTACAATATCCTTTTGGGTATGGGCTCTCCTATACGACATTTAATCTGTCACAGATGACTGTAGAGCCTGCAATAGGTGCCGATGCTATTTTGAAAGTAATATGTGAACTAAAAAATACAGGGGATGTTGCCGGCGCACAAGTGGTGCAATTATATGTAGGTAAAAAAGGGGAGAGTAAGGTAGAACGTCCTTTGAAGGAGTTAAAGGCTTTCAAAAAGGTATACTTGAAACCGGGTGAATCGCAGAAAGTAGAATTCTCTTTATCGGAGGATGCTTTTTCTTACTATGATGTGGATCAAGCTTCTTTCGTTGTAGACGAAGGTAGTTATGATATAAGCGTAGGCTTTTCTGCAGATGAATTGCTATTGAAAGAAGAAGTAGTGATAAAGAAGCCTACAGGTCTCCAATCGGATATTTTCGTTGATAAGACTTACTTACTTCCTACTGTAGTGGAAGCAGGTGAGTCTGTGAACATCAGTTTTGGCATTGTTGCCAAGGCCGATGTGTACAATACTTCGGGAGTATTAAAGGCCAATCTTTACAATACGGATCGTATTCCTACTACAGGTTTAACACAAGGAATGTATGTTGTCCACATGTGTGTTAATGATAAAAAGATAAATGGAAAATTTATTGTAAAGTGATATTGGCATCGGATGAGTAAATTAAAAATAGTGTGTTATATCTTAAATTATGAACCCCAAAAAAACATGTTATGAGAAAACTATTAACTTTATTTTTATGCCTGTTTACTCTGATAGCTAAAGCTGAAGAGTTTTCTAAAATTTATGTGGTAGGTGCTGCTTTTGACTGTGGCTGGACTGCTGAAAAAGCTTATTTGATGGATGATGAGGGTAACGGTATTTTTACATGGACCGGAAAAATGAAACGCAATGATTTTAAATTTTTGCTGAAAACCAATCCGAATGATATATGGATTGACTGTTTGAATGCCGAAGTGGCGAATGAAGCTGTTGTGATCGGAAAAGAACATAAAATCCGGCATGTCGAAAATTCTCGTGTAACTAATGATGATTATAAATTTATCATGAATGACGAAGGATCGTTCAAGATTACGATCGATACCAGAAAAATGACTATGATTGTGACACCGGACGATTTGATTTCTGTTTCAGCTCTGGATGGTCGTGGAAAAAGAATCGTGAATATTTATTCGTGCAGTGGGAAAGCAAGTGATTCGGAGAATGCTTATAAATTGTTGTTAAATAAGGATGAAATAAACAATAATAAGAGTAATAAATGGGCGTATAAAGGTGATGATCCTTGGGTAATATTCTCTTTACCTGCTATTTATTCTATCAATAAATTTGGCTTTCGCGATGGAAGAATTTTAGAGACGGGAAGTGATGTCTATAATCTTCCGGAATATAAAGTATATGTTAGTACTACCGGAACAGCAGAGGCTGATTGGACAGAGATTATTCATGAGACTAATGTTGGTGATCTGGATACAAAAGTGAAACGGATTACTCCGGTAGAAGCGCGTTATATTAAGTTTGTACCGGTAAAAGATACCAGGGATTCTTATGTACGTATTTATGGTGTAGACATTTACGGATCATATGTCCGGCCACTGAATGAAGAAATAGTCAGTACAGGGAAAACGATAGTCGATTATCATAATAGTTGGAGTAATCGGGAAACACCGGCTAATATTATCGATGGAAATACAGATGCTGTCGATGGAGAAGATGCTAATAACCCTTGGGCTTTCGGAAAAAAAGAAGGTACGGATGGCTGGGTTGTGATCGACCTGGAGCAGGAATATGAAATCAATAAGTTCGCGTTGATCGATAGTGAAGAATGGTTGACAGGATATAAAGTATATGCATGCAGCTTTGCCGGTACGGATGAAGATTGGAAATTGGTTTTCGATGGAACGTTTGAAGCGATGCAGGTGCGTAAAGAAGGTGTACCGGCAGAACCTTTTGCCAGCCGTTTCCTGAAATTGGAAATTCCTTCGGAGTATCAAAAAGGATTGGCGCGTATCCGTGAATTCGAGGTTTATGGAAAACCGGCTGTTCAACCGGAAATCATATCTAATAATGCGGATCTGAAAGCTGCCTATGAATTAGCTTTATGGACAGTGAATATCAATACGACTCAAAATGGTATTCTGAATGCGGGAGCCCGTTATGATGGAAACTGGACACGCGATCTGTCTATTAATGTATGGAACGGTTTTCCGTTGTTACAGCCGGAAATCTCGAAGAATTCATTATTGCATTTATTGGAAGATAACGAACAAGAGTACATCGGTGCAGAATATTGGGATAAGATAATTTGGGTAAAAGGTGCTTATATGTACTATCAGATGACTGGCGATAAAGAGTTTTTGAACCAGATATTGAAGAGTGGGGTAAACACCATTCATCAGTTGGAGGAAATGAAGCGTGATAATAACCCTGTATATGATTCTCAATACGGGCTGTTTACAGGTCCTTCTGTATTTAATGATGGTATTGCCGGATATGAAGAGCCTGTATGGTCCGGTGATTCTAAGGGGGGAGCAGTTGTCAGTCATCCGGCACATAATAAAATAAAATGTTTAAGTACGAATTGTATTTATTATGAGGCGTATCGTTTATTGGCACATATCGCAACTATTTTGGGAGAAGAAGAGACTGCTACTGAAATGGAGAAGAAGGCTGAAAACTTAAAAACTAATATACGTACCCATCTCTTTGACAGAGAAACCGGTAAATTTAATTACCTGATCGATCAGAATGGAGATCTGCATTCATTCCAAGAAGGTTTGGGTAATTCGTTTGCAATATTGTTTGACATTGTATCACCGGCGGAGGCAGAGAAAATAATATCCCAAATGCAGGTTACTAAATTTGGCCTGCCTTCTATTTATCCGCATTTCAAACGATTCAGCGATGAGAAGCCGGGACGCCATAATATGATGATTTGGCCATTTGTAAATGCTTTCTATGCGGATGCTTGTACCAGAACCGGTGATTATGAAAGATTTACATTCGAACTGTTTAATTTAGTAGATCTTGGTTTAAATAAAGGTGGGAATGATTTTTGGGAAATTTATGATCCGAAAGACGGACATCCTGATGGAGGATGGCAGACCGGTAGCCATTGGGGGGGACTTCAACATCAGACTTGGTCGGCAACCGGATTATTGCGTATGGTTTGGTATGGTCTTGTAGGTATGCGTTTTGAGGACGAAAAATTACGTTTCGAACCATTTTTACCTGAAGAAGTCAATTCATTGGAACTTACCAGGTTGAACTATGGGAACATGATACTTAACGTTAAATTGGAAGGCGAAGGGAACCGGATCAAAGAGTTTAAACTCAATGGCATTGCAATGGATACTCCTGAAATACCTCAAAACTTGACAGGAGAACAAACGGTTAGCATTGTTCTGGAAAAATCAAGTGGAGTCGGTGTTGCACAATTAAATCAGGATAATTCTTTTTTCACATTAACCCCTGATGAGGGAAGAATTAGAGTACAATTGAAAAATGATTATCGGGCTGACATAGTTACACTGTTTGATATGTCGGGAAAATCAATTGTAGTCAAAAAAAAACAGAGTGGAAACTTTCATATAGGGAGTAATCTTCATAAGGGAATTTATACCGTATCATTAGAATGTAATAAAGAAGTTTATTCGCAAAAAGTGATTATTCCTTGAAATTAATTTTAATGACTGTATGAAAATATTTTAATGACTTATACAGGTCTGGCAGATATTTCGATAATTTGTCGGACCTGTAAATTCATAATTTTTAATTATCAAAAAACGTGAGGAAAATTACTGTATTTCTATTGCTATGTTGTATCGGTTGGTTGCTTTCAGCAAGGGCGGCCGATTCAGTAAAAAACACAAATAATGGTGTGTTGAAACAATCTGTTTATATTGATTTTGGTAAAAACAATGGTTTGGATGGAAATGTGACGGAAGGGCCGGATCAAAACGGGCATTATTGGAACAATGCCATAGAAACGGAATATGGAGAAACATTGGAACTGGTGAGCGGAACCAATGAGAGTACCGGATTTATTATGGAGATTACTAAAAAGTTTTTGGCCAATGGTATTCGTAATGGAGGACTTCTTGTACCGGACCAGACAGAATTAGGTGATTTGGCAATATCTACAGCCACACAAGATTATTTTTATATTGAGGGTGCGGGTGCTAATGGTAGTTTCCGCATTAAAAACTTGAACAAGAATCGTGCTTATAGATTTTATGTGTTTGGCAGTCGTGCGCAGACTGGAGATGAAGAACGTATAGGATATCTTTCATTTACCGGTTCAACAGGAAGTCATGGCACTTATCGTATGACGGGCAAAGCAATCGGAACTAATGGGGAAAACCAGAACACGGATGATATTTATGTCACCGACTATATTTTTCCGGATTTTAAAGGGGAAGTTGACTTTCAATTAGCAATAAAATCCGGTGGCTTTGCTCATATTAATGCAATGAAGATAGAGGAATATGGAGAGGTTGATCCGTTGGCTGTGAAACAAGATTTTTATATTGACTTCGGACGCAGTGACGGAACGAACGGACATCATACAATCGGAGCCGATGTAAACAATCATTATTGGAATAACGCTTTTGAGAAAGATAATTTTACTGTTAGTAAGGGTGCGATGCTGAAGTTGGTAAATTCTGCCAATGTACCGACCGGGGTCGAGATGAAATTAGGATCAGGCTTCCGTTCCAACGGACGGTTGAATGGTGGCTTGCTTAATCCGGATGTGGCGCTTTTAGGGGATCTGGCCATTGAGACAGCTACAGAAGATTATATTTTTATTGAAAATGGAGGAACGGATATTCCGGGTATTATCGATTTCAATAATTTGAATCCGAAGTCCGGTTATCGTTTCCATGTATTTGGTTGCAGGGATACGGAAACAGATCGTATGGGACTTTTTACATTCTCTGGAGAGAATAGCAGTACCGGAACTTATAAAATGGGGGGAAAAAATAGTGGAGGGAACGGTATAAACCATACAACCGATCGTATTTATGTATCGGATGTTGTTTATCCGGATGCTAACGGCAGTATTCGTTTCAATATCGATCTTTATGCTGATAAGTTTGCACATATCAATGCTATGAAGATAGAGGAATGTACGAATGACCCTGTAATAAAAGCTACTTCAATCACTCTGACCGGACAAGATATTACGGAGTCTGGTCAGACTTCCCAGATACAGGCTCGTGTTTTGCCCGAAGGGGCCATCTTTCCGGCCATTCGATGGAGTGTAGATGACGAATCGATAGCTCGCGTTGATAATCAGGGAATTGTGTATCCGAAGACTAATGGGAAGGTGAAAGTCACCGCATCTATTGTATATGATGAAAAAACTCTGTCTGATGAAATTGAAATAAATATTAGTGGTCAGTTAGGTAGTGCTCATTTTACGGGTACGGCTGTAGAAGAAGATGCCGAGATGCAAATGATTACTGATTTACAGGGGACCATCACCAATCTCTTTGAAATATATACCTCTTTAAAGGGGACAGGTTCATTCAGTTTTTATCGTGACTTGGGTAATGATAAAAAAGTAGTGTATGGTAAAGGGAAAGCTGAAGGCTCGTTGATGGAAAATGGGGAGCCTATTCAAACGGATATTGCAGGCCCTGTACGCATTAGTATTGATCTGACCGACAATACCTATGAGATTTTGCCGATTACTTCCTTGAACATTGTGGGGACTTCCACTTCTACCGGTGCTGATGTAACGAAAGGATTGCCTTTAGAGTATCAGGGTAAAGGCATATGGGCTGCACGGTTGACATTGAATGGTGGTGATCCGAAGTTTAATTTTATAATAAATAAGGACGCAACAGAATGTTTGAAACGTATAAAGGGTACTAATCGGGTGGTTAAGCAATCACAAGGTGAATCGTATGGTATGTCATTAGAAGACATCCGTACCAACATGAATGGTGGTGAATTTTATGTAGAAGTCAATCTGAGAAAATATACTTATGCGGTAAGTTGCGGTGAAACAGAAGCGTTGAAGATTTCCTATATGGGCTCTTCGGTTGCTAACGGATCGGGAACACCGGATATGCATGGATATGCTTATATGTATACTCAATTGCTGACCAAACGTCATGAAGAAGGACGCGGTTTGGACTGGAAGACTTCAAATATTTCTATCGGAGGAAATACAACTGCTAATTTATTGGATCGATGGGAACGTGATTTATTGAGTAATTGCAGTAGTTATGTGATTTACGGGCTTTCATTAGGTAATGAAGGTGTACATGACCGTGGCGAAGCGGCCTATAACAGTTATCGTGACGGCATGTTGCAAGCCATCAAACAAGCAGAGGATGCCGGAATCGTACCGGTTATGGCCAATAATTATACACGTGCCGATTACAATGAAAGCGATTATAACTATGTAAAGAAGCTGAATTTGCTGATACATGAATGGGATTTACCGAGTATCAATACGTTGGGAGCTATTGACGACGGTAAAGGCCGTTGGGCCAGTGGATATGAAAATGATGCATATCATCCCAATTCAGCCGGACATCAAGAATTCTGTTATGCTATAGTTCCTTCTTTATTTGATGCCTTGGAAGCAGGAAAACCATTGCCTAAACGTGTACAGGGGACATCCTGTGAGTTGGGAAGAACGACAACTTCCCGCCAGATCGAGTGGATACCGGAAGAAACGGTTCATCCATTTACCGTTTCATTTGATATCAATACAACAGGAACCGGTACGATTGCCTGGTTTGAGAATGAGAGTGGGAATGGCTTCTTCAAAATCAAAACAGACGGGACATTGGTTTACGAGTCTCCACTGAACGGGAAAATTCAGTCTGAGACAACTATCAACACAGGGGGGTGGAAACGTGTTACTCTGACTCATTATTATGCATGGGGAAATACGATATTGTATATCGATGATATAAAAGTAGGGGAGCTTCCGGAAAAATTATCTCCTAAAAAATTTGTTTTAGGTAGCAACTTAGCTCCGGATCAGATATTGTATCGTGAATTGTTTTTTTGGCGTTCCGGGATGAATACTGAAGAAATTGCATATGTGAATCAAGGTAAGATGATGAAATCCAGCCTTGAAATTTATGCACCGTTAGGAGGTGATCGGTTTTTGGAAAATCTGGCACAGTCTACGAATGAGTTGGAGTTTGTTAATGCCGGTTTTACTATGGATCAGAAACTATATATAGATTTTGGAAAAGATGATGGTACCAATGGAAATATTACAGGAAAAGATACGAATGGAAATTTTTGGAATAATGCAGTGAAGACTGCGGCAGGTACGGAATACTCACTCGTCAATTCATATAATCAGCCGGTTGATTATAAAATGCATTTAACTACCGGTTTTTTGTCGAACGGCATTAAAAACGGTGGACTTTTGGAACCGGATACCGAACTTTTGGGAGATTTTGCTATTAATACGGCGACTCAGGATTATTTTTTTATTGAAGAAAATAACGGAGCGGAAAAGGGAGGTATCGACTTTAAAAATCTGAAACCCGAAAAAGCATATAAATTTTATGTCTTCGGTAGTCGTTATGATACTAATGACAGAACTGGCTTGTTGACGTTTACCGGTACAAATTCTTATCAGGGTACTCATCAGATGGGAGGAGCTAACATTGCTGAGGGAGATATAACCGGGAATACAAAGAACCAGAATAATAATACGATTTTTGTATCTGAGGCTATTTATCCGGATGTTGACGGGACTATTCATTTTGAATTGGCGCGTTATGCCGGTAAGTTTGCTCATATCAATGCAATGAAAATTGAAGAGTACAGTGTAGCTTACGCATCCGGTACCTCACCGATTATTAGTACGACTCCTGCCGATGGTATGGGAGTACGTATAGCCAGAATTCATTCGGCTAGCGGTGGGTTTAATAATGAAGGGCCTGAAAATTTACTTCTTGATAAAAATGTAACTGGTAATGGGAATAAGAAATGGTGCTACAACAGCACTGATAATTTTGTGATTATAGAACTTTCCGATTACTATGACGTAGATAAATTTGTGATTGAGGATTGTAAAACCCGTGAACCGAATAATCCGAATTTGTCTGAGTATCATATTTATGTAAGTACTGCAGGGACATCCGATGCCGATTGGAAAGAGGTGGTACATGAGATAAACCAGAGTGATGTGATGTATAAAGTCAAAGAGATTACTCCGGTGAAAGCACGTTATATCAAACTGGTACCTAAAATTAGCAGTAATACGGTACGTATTTATGGTTTTAAGATTTATGGACGTAAATCTTTCGATTCGGTTTATGAAAATGCTTTGATCAGTGTTGGAAAGCCCGTTATTATGCAGCAGGACGCTCCTAATGTACAGAATGCACCGGTAGCTTTGTTCGATGGAGAAATGAAGGCGGCCAATAGTAAATGGTCAACTTCTACCGCTGGTGATAAATCTGTGGTGGTTGATCTGAAAGATAATTATGCCGTTTCCGGTTTTAAACTGTACGATGCCGGATCCGTAGATGGTAAAAATGAAAATATCAATGGGTATATATTGTCCGTAAGTCAGAATCTGTCGGATTGGGAAGTTGTAGAGGATGCAAATAATAAAGCCGATGAGAATATTAAAGAGGTGGAAGTGTCTCCGGCCAAAGTAGCTCGTTATATAAAATTGGAAGTCCCGGCCGACCGTTTGGGAACTTCCGGTTCGTTGAATCTGTACGAATTCAATATTTTCGGTAAGTTGGATGTCACTGCCAGTGATGCTTCCTTGTTGACTTTACAGGTTGAGGGAAATAGCTTGATGCCGGTTTTTGAAGCAGAACGTACTGTCTATTCGGTAAATGTAGCAAAAGAGATAGAGAAAGTGAACATAAAGGCGGAAGCCAGAAATCCGGAATGTGAAATTGGTGGAGATTTGGGAGAAAAGTCGTTGATTTTAGGCGAAAATGATTTCTTCATTACAGTGAAGTCGGCAGATCGTATGACCGAAAGGATTTATACGGTAAAAGTTTATCGTGCAGATAAATCCGCTATTGCCGGAATTGAGTCATTGAGTATTGAAGGTCTTGAGTTGGAACCTGATTTTAGCCCTTCCACTCATTTATATCGGATGGAAACAAAAGATTCCAAAGTGGTTGTTGCTGCTAAAGCTACCAGTGAATATGCAAGGATTAATGGCATCGGAAAAATAGAACTGACTGATGGACTGAATGAACTGAATGTAGAAGTGATTTCAGAAGATGGGAAGAACAGGGAGAACTATACAATCATGTTGTATAACACGAGTAATTTGCTGAGTGTGTCGTCTCCCGATGGCAAGGGTAAACGTATTGTCAACATCGACAGTTATAGCGGCATGACGGGCACTCACGAGAATCCTTTCAGGCTGTTGAGGGGTTGGAAAGAAAATTTGAGTGGTGACAATACGATGAAGTGGTGTGATACTTCTGCCGCTCCATTCATTATTTTTTCTTTGACCGGTATTTATACGATTAATCACATTGAATTCCGTGATTGTAAGATGGTAGAATCCGGTTGGGCGAATGTTCCCGGTTACTCAGTTTATGTCAGTACCACAGATACGTTGGATGGAAGCTGGACGGAAATAATTCGTGAAACGGGAGTCGCATCGATTAATGAGAAAGTGAAATCGTTTGATCCGGTAGATGCACGTTTTGTGAAGTTTGTTCCTTCTAAAGGTGATAATGCTGTTCGTATTTACGGATTCGACATCTATGGGCAGTTTAAGGAAGCGATTGACCGGAATGGCGTAATCAGTGTAGGGAAGACGATTTTGAATTGTTCTGCCGGAACCAATGATATGCTGACTGCAGCAAATGCCTTGGATGGACGGGAAGGTACCGTTTGGGAATTTACCAGAAGAACAGCAACCTTGGAAGTCGATTTAGAGGAGGTATATTCTATCGATGGATTTGCGTTGACGGATTCTCTGGACCGCATCAGTGGATATAAGGTTGCCGTTAGCCGGGATGGCGTAACTTGGGAGACTATAGCTGAAAAAACATTTGAGGATATAAATATAAAGAAGAAAGTCATCTTATTAGAGGAACCGGTGGATACGCGTTATGTACGATTGACCGTTCCCAGTACTGCACAGCGAGGAACTACTTGTATTAAGGAATTTGAGGTATACGAGTCGGGGGCATTGGTCGGTATTGAAAGTATTGACGATACAGCGGACTTGGATGATTTGCTCATTTGGCCGAATCCTGTATCCCGAGGAACTAAAGTGCATTTAAACGGTAACGGTCATGTAAGCGTCTGTTCACTTCAGGGCATTTTAATAGCGGAATATTATTTTTCCGCAGATTGTGTGATACCGACAGATGGCTTAAAGGCAGGGATTTATATTGTACGGCTGGATAATGGAGAAGAAATAAAAACAGGAAAATTAATAGTGAAGTAAGAAAAACGTTCTGTGATTCTGTCTCCGGTCGGAATTATCCGGAGATAGGGTTATGGAATGTCTTATTGGGCCATAGAGATTATGAAAAGAATTTATTGGATTTATTGTGGAATATTCTTTCTGTTGGGAGAGATTTATTCTTTACCGGCATTTGCACAGAAGATAAAGATTGCATGTATTGGTAATAGTATAACCGAAGGAGTTGGAGCGTCATCCGGCTCGGCTACTTATCCATCTGTATTGCAACGTGATTTGGGTACTGAAAAGTACGAAGTCTCGAATTTTGGTGCAAGCGGGCGTACTTTGATGAAAAACGGCAAGGAATTTGACGGTACTGCTTCTTCTTATTGGGATCATGAGCGTTATCTGAATGCTTTGAAATATAATCCGGATATCGTGGTGATTAAGTTGGGTACCAATGATGCTAAAAAGATAAACTGGGATAATATCAAAGAACAGTATACCGGAGATTATGTTGCACTGGTGAATTCGTTTAAGGAGCTTGTCAGTAAACCGAAGATTTATATTTGTTATCCTCTTCCTCTTTTCGGACCCGGCAATTGGATTAATGAGGATAAGGTAATGACGGAAGAGATGATGCCTATGATTGATCAGGTTGCGAAGGAAACCGGTGCGACTGTAATAGACTGTCATACTCCGTTTGAGGGTAAAGGATATTTGACCGGTGATAAGATTCATCCGAATGATAAAGGTTATATTTTTTTGGCCGATATCATAGCCCGTAGTATAGCTCCGGAAGCAGATATTCCTGATCTACCGGACGATTTATTTATTCAAATTTCCGGATATGACAAGGGAGACTCCGGGGTCTTTATGGAATCATCCCTTGCGGGATTGAATATAGCTCCCTTGTGGGACAACGATGCCAAGACGATTTTGGAAACAGATTTTTCCGGTCAAACAGAGTGTTGGTTCTCGGTAGAATTACCTCGTTCTGCCGGTTTGAAAGCGTATGCGATAACCTCCGGAGAAGATGCTTCTAAAGCTCCTGTATCATGGAGACTGGAGGGACGTACTAAAACTTCTGCATCCTGGAGAACTGTCGATCGTCAGACAGATATTATATTTGCTGCGAATGAAACGAAGGTTTTTGATGAGAAAGTCAGTTTTACTCCTTATGATTATTTTCGTTTGAAGGTTTTGAAAGTAAACGGGAGTGACCGTTTAGCAATTGCAGAATTTCAGTTGTTTGGTTGTGACAAACCCTTACGAAGTTCTTTAATGGATCCGGAAAACGCTGGTATGATGAGTGCTCAGTTCAATACTCTTCCTCATGAGGGATATGGCAATTTGAGTGATGGAAATATTAATACAAAATTTTGTACGGCGATTTCCGAGGGTAATAGTATCTGGATACGGTATGACTTGCCGAAGGCAGTCAAAGTAGATGGATACGCTTTGATTTCTGCCAATGATTCTCCTGATCGTGACCCGGCAGAATGGATTTTATATGGTTCTATTGATGGCAAAAAGTGGGATAAACTGGATGTCAGAAACAGCCAGAAGTTTTTAGGACGCTATACTACACTGGAATATCCAATCGTATCTGATAAAGAATATAAAAGTTTTAAGCTTAACGTAACAGGGAAAAACGATTTATTTCAATTGGCTGAATGGCAATTGTTTGAAGCTTCTGATGGGGTGGGGATTCAGAAGAATATACTGTCGGAATTTACGATTTATTCCGATAATGGCGGCTTGTTGATTAAATCTCATGCAGATGTTACAGGATATTACGAATTGTTTTCAATTGCCGGCCAATGCTTATCCAAGGGGAAGATCGGACCTGGAACGACTCAGCGTGAATATCTGCTTTCCGGTACTTATTTGGTGTCATTAGAGATAAGGGGACAAAAAGAAATGCGAAAAGTGATTATTGGCCATTAGTGGATTTGTGTGGGAGAGAGGAAAAGGATACCTGATAACGGTATCCTTTTTTTATTGGAATCGAGTGAAATCGGTAATATTGGTATTAATATCTGTAATTTATATAGTAATCAACTGGATAAACATGTGTATTTTTGTACCGGATTAGTTGCTTTTTAAATGAAATTGCCCATGTTACGAAAAATTAGAGTCTCATTCGCTGTCTTATTTTTTGTGTTGATTACTTTGTTGTTTCTGGATTTCACCGGAACGGTCCACACGTGGTTCGGCTGGATGGCAAAGATACAGTTTTTGCCGGCGTTGTTGGCATTGAATTTGGGGGTCGTTGTGTTGCTTGTCCTCCTGACGTTTATTTTCGGACGCATTTATTGTTCGGTAGTCTGTCCGCTCGGTGTGTTTCAGGATATTATATCATGGATGGCTGGAAAGCGGAAGAAGAACCGTTTTCGTTATTCTAAAGCAGTAAGTTGGCTACGCTATGGGGTACTCGGAATTTTTGTAGTGGCATTAATCGCCGGTGTCGGGTCATTGGTCGCTTTATTGGCACCTTATAGCTCGTACGGACGCATTGCATCCAATCTTTTTCAACCTGTTTATATGTGGGGGAATAATTTGTTGGCATTATTGGCCGAACGTGCCGACAGCTATGCTTTTTATTCCGTGAATGTATGGATGAAGAGTTTGCCGACATTCATGGTTGCCATCGTATCCTTTGTAGTGATTGCAGTTTTAGCTTGGCGTGCCGGACGGACCTATTGCAATACGATTTGTCCGGTGGGGACTGTTTTAGGATTTATAGCAAGATACTCTTGGCTGAAACCGGTGATCGATTCATCGAAATGTGTGAATTGTAATCTCTGTGCCCGCAATTGCAAGGCTTCATGCATCGATGTTAAAGAACACCAAATAGATTATAGTCGCTGTGTGGCATGTATGGATTGTATCGGGAAATGTCACAAAGGCGCGATCAGGTACATACATCCGTCCGGTGAGAGAGTAAAAAAGACGGACGATAGGGTGACAGGTGAACAGATAGATAGGGCGCGGCGTAGCTTCTTTACGGCTACTGCTGTATTGGCTGCTACTGCGGCAATGAAGGCACAGGAGAAGAAAGTAGATGGCGGTTTGGCGGTGATCGAAGATAAAAAGATACCGGACCGGGCGACCTCGCTTACTCCTCCCGGTTCATTGAGTGCCCGTCATTTTGCACAACATTGCACCGCTTGCCAGTTGTGTGTATCGGTATGTCCGAACGAGGTACTTCGCCCTGCTACCGGTTTGATGAAACTGATGCAGCCGGAGATGTCCTACGAGCGTGGGTATTGCCGGCCGGAATGTACCAAATGCGCCGAGGTTTGTCCCGCCGGTGCGATTTCTCCGATTACTCCGGCAGACAAGTCGGCTATCCAGATAGGGCATGCCGTTTGGATAAAGGAGAATTGTGTTCCGTTGACGGATGGGGTAGAGTGTGGAAACTGCGCCCGACATTGCCCGACGGGCGCTATCCAGATGGTGGCTTCCGAACCGGATTCTCCCGATTCGCTTAAAATCCCCGTAGTCAACACGGAACGCTGTATCGGGTGCGGTGCATGCGAGAATCTTTGTCCGGCACGTCCGTTCAGTGCTATTTATGTAGAGGGACATCTGGCGCATAAAATCATTTAAGAAAAGGAAAAAAGGGAGGAAATAAATATGGCTAAGAAGAATAGGAGAGAGATCGATCGTCGTGAATTTCTGAAAGTGCTGGGAGTAGGCACTGCAACTACTACAGCCGCCTTGTATGGTTGTAGCCTGAAGGACGGTTCGGTAACGGTGGCGGGTGGTTCTGGAAATACTCCTGCCGGTGAGATGACTTATCGCATTAATCCTTCTACGGGAGATAAGGTATCCATATTGGGGTATGGCTGTATGCGTTGGCCGACGGTGGTCAAAGGCGGCCAAGATGAGATAGATCAGGATATGGTGAATGAACTGGTCGATTATGCTTTGGCGCATGGAGTGAATTATTTTGATACGTCACCCGCCTATTGCAAGGGACGTTCAGAACATGCCACGGGTATTGCCCTCAGCCGCTATCCGCGCGATAAATATTTCATAGCCACTAAATTGTCGAATTTCTCACCGGATACATGGGGCAGGGAAGCTTCTATAGCCATGTATCATAATTCTCTGAAAGAGTTACAAGTAGATTATCTTGATTATATGTTGCTTCATGGCATCGGTATGGGCGGAATGGAAGCCATGAAAGGACGCTATCTGGACAATGGCATACTCGATTTTCTGGTCAGCGAACGTGCGGCGGGGCGCATCCGTAATCTCGGTTTTTCTTATCATGGAGATATCGAAGTCTTTGACTATCTGCTTTCCCGGCACGATGAAATAAAATGGGACTTTGTGCAAATCCAACTCAATTATGTCGATTGGAAACATGCCAAGGAGGTAAATTCCCGTAATACAGATGCCGAATATCTGTATGGAGAGTTGGTCAAACGCAATATTCCGGCCATTATTATGGAACCTTTATTGGGCGGTCGGCTTTCGAATGTTCCCAATCATATTGTTTCCCGTCTGAAGCAGCGACGTCCGGAGGACAGTGTCGCTTCATGGGCCTTCCGTTTTGCCGGATCACCGGAACATGTGCTTACGGTGTTGAGCGGTATGACTTATATGGAACATTTGCAGGACAATTTACGCACTTACTCACCATTAGTTCCATTGGCCGATGAGGATAAGGAATTTCTGGAAGAGACGGCACAATTGATGCTTAAATATCCCACGGTGCCTTGCAACGATTGCCAGTATTGCATGCCTTGTCCTTACGGTATCGATATTCCTTCTATCCTGATACATTATAATAAATGTGTGAATGAGGGAAATCTGCCCAAAAGCAGTCAGGACGAGAATTATCGTAAGGCCCGTCGTGCTTTTTTGGTAGGTTATGACCGCAGTGTGCCGCGTTTGCGTCAGGCGAACCATTGCATCGGATGCAACCAGTGTGTGCATCATTGCCCGCAAAATATAAAGATTCCCGAAGTATTACATCGTATCGACCGGTTTGCAGAGCAATTGAAGCAAGGTACATTGTAATAAATCCGGGAAAGTTGGCGGGCACACATCAGGTGGCGTAGTCTGGATGTCAGAATACTTTTTCCTGTTTCAATACGTACATGTCGGCAAGTGCCCCGGTAATGGGTTGTTTGTCGGCATCGAGTATCACTATCCGGCCTTCCTCTACTTTATAATACGACTTTTCGCCGTTTTTGGAAGTAGCGGTCAGGATATTGCCTTCTACCTTGAAAGTTCCTGTTTCATTGAACTCTCCGTCTTTCCGTTCAAGGTAGATGTATTTTTGTGTATAGGTACGGTCTTTATTAAAAATTAAGGTGACTTCTATTCCCGGGCAGTCTGCGGCCGGGATGGTTCCTTTGTATTCTCCGAAATAGTCGAGTGAGGTTTCTGCATTGTGCATGTCTGCCACCTGCATGGTATCTGCAACTACGTTGTCACTGTTAGCTGACTTTTTGTTGTTTGTGCATCCTGTTGCAATGATCATGCAAAATGCTGCTGCCAGATAAAGCTTCTTCTTCATGTTATTGTTATTTTTGTATAAGTAAAAAACAAAGATACAATTAAAAAGTTTAACTTTGTTCAAAAGTAATATTCGTAGTAAATCGTAAAATTGTAAATTTTCCCATGCTTATACTTCTATCTTGTGCCAAAACCATGAGTGATGTTTCGAAAGTAAAGGTTCCCTTTATTACACTTCCCCGTTTTCAGAAGGAGGCTTCGGAAGTTGCATTACGGATGTCTCAGTTTTCTGTGGAAGAACTGGAACGGCTGTTGCGGGTCAATTCGAAAATTGCCGTGGAGAATTACAAGCGTTATCAGGCTTTTCATGCGGAAGACACCCGTGAACTTCCGGCGTTGCTGGCCTACACCGGTATTGTGTTCAAACGTCTGAATCCTAAAGATTTCTCGGAAGCTGATTTCCGGTATGCCCAGGATCATCTGCGGCTGACTTCATTCTGTTACGGGCTGCTTCGTCCGCTGGATGCCATCCGCCCGTATCGTTTGGAAGGTGATGTGAAACTGCCTGAGCAGGGAGACCAAACGATGTTTTCTTATTGGCAATCGCGTCTGACGGATGAATTTTTAGAGGAGATCAAAGCCCATGGAGGAATTCTTTGCAATCTGGCCAGTGATGAAATGCGTGGTTTGTTCGATTGGAAACGTATAGAAAAGGAGGTTACGGTTATCACCCCGGAATTCCATGTATGGAAAAATGGTAAACTTGCTACTGTCGTTGTCTATACCAAAATGTCACGTGGCGAAATGACGCGTTTTATTTTGAAGAACCGGATAGAGTCTCCGCAGGATTTGAAATTTTTTCAGTGGGAAGGATTTGAATTTAATGAACGGTTGTCTGATGACAGAAAATTAATATTCACTAATGGAGTAATGGAATAATATCATCTAATGAATGAAGTAGAAAAAATGCGCAGTGGGCAGTTGGCCGACATGTCTGTGCCTGAGATGCAGGTACGTTTTGAAAGAGCGAAGAAATTATTGGCCCGTATGCGTGGGCTGAGTACCTATGACGGCGAATACCGGCCTTTGCTCGAGTCGCTTGTGCCGGGTATTCCTGCCACATCCGTTATTTGTCCTCCTTTCTATTGTGATCATGGTGACGGTATCCGGTTGGGCGAACATGTGTTTGTTAATGCCAATTGTACATTCTTGGATGGCGGGTATATCACTATCGGAGCACATACTTTGATCGGGCCTTGCGTGCAGATCTATACCCCCCATCACCCGGTGGATTATGTGGAGCGGCGTGAACCGAAAGAATATGCTTATCCGGTGACGATCGGGGAAGATTGCTGGATTGGAGGCGGGGCGGTCATCTGTCCCGGAGTGACTATTGGGGATCGTTGCATTATCGGAGCCGGCAGTGTAGTGACCAAGGACATACCGGCTGACAGTGTTGCAGTGGGGAATCCGGCACGGGTGATAAAGAAGTCGAAGTAATGCATTATTTGGTCACAGGGGTATCTTAAGTGAAAATTATCCTGTATATTTGTTGTAGAATAACTAATTGCGAATGAATTATGGCTAAGCTTTATCCGATTGGTATACAGAATTTTGAGAGTTTGAGGAATGATGGATACTTTTATGTCGATAAGACACGTCTGATCTACAAACTTGCGTGGATAAAGCACCCTATTCTTCACCTTGATTTTATAAAAGATAAGAATCTGTCAAGAGGTGCACATGTCTCCTTACATAACGGACATGTGCACCTTTTGACTTTACCGTTGCGTCACCATATTTTCATTCATTCTCTTTTTTCCTTCTTCCTCTATTTTCTTTCTCCATCTCTGAAATGCTTTCATGAGAGCATCTTCGTGTTTGTCGTCGATGTGATATTTATCCATAAATGATAGCAATGATTTTTTATACATGATGCCGTTCCGGAATTTATTTTTCAGCATCATGCTGTGTAGCTCTGTTTTCAGCATTGTTTCTATTTCTTCTTCAATGATAATGATGCTGTCGTGTCCCAGGTAATTGTATGTTTCAGGATCTTTCCCATATCTTGGGTCGGGGATTATGAGGGTCAGGTTTCCGGTTTCTCGCCACGACACATTCCTTGGTCGTTTAGCTGTGAGGTTTTTGATTACGTGATACAGGTTTTCGATACTTTTTAGCCTGATGGCATTGAATTCCGTGACTACGCTGTTTTGGTAGCGTACATACATGTAAGCCGCCAGATAGGGCTTTACATAGATGGTTGTAGTGACCATTCTGATTAGATTTTGATGTAACAATTCTTTTATCTTCGTGGCCGTCTTTGACGGTTGAATTCAGTGCCATTGTGTTGAGAAAAAATCAACACTTTTTGGAGCTCTTTGGCACTTCTGTAAGAAGTTGTATATTAAATGGTTACAAGGTCTATATTTTTCTCGTAGAGAATCGTTGCTTTTCTCTACGAGGAACGGGTCCTTTCTCTACGAGGAATCGATTGAATCTCGTAGAGAAACATGTGCTTTCATTAAATCCAAACTGCAAAAGTAAAATAAAATCTATTTTATATATTCTCCTGTTTTGGCTTGCATTCGTTGTTTTGTTGTAAAATATGGACGCGTTGCGGTATGTTTATTTATATCGCGCATGTGTATGAGCGAATGTTGGTAAAAGAGATGGCTTGTCCTGTTCGATTTATTAACTAAAATTAAACAAGGAGTTTTAAAATAAGGTTGAGCTTGTTTTGTTGGAAAAGTACGTGTTTTATTTATGCTTTCTGAATAAAAAAATATAGGCATTTATAGTATTTTAGAAAATACTATTTTTAATATATGC
>NZ_HF990960.1:275-509 GCF_000432295.1 Bacteroides sp. CAG:189 | reverse complement strand
AGCATTATGAAATAAAAGAAACAGTCTGCTAATTACCCCTACAAAAAAGATCGGAAAGTACCCCCATACTTTCCGATCCGAAACAGTCAAAAATCGACCTTAATCAATTTATTAACTTAACACATTACAAAGATATGAGAAAAATTTCTTTGAATGGGCTTTTTTGCCCAAAAAGTTTAGTATTTAAGCAAATATTACGAACTATGAAGATCACACTATTCCTTCTTTTGTTTG
>NZ_HF990960.1:0-160 GCF_000432295.1 Bacteroides sp. CAG:189 | reverse complement strand
TAGGCGAAATCCTCGATAAAATCGAGGCTCAGACCGAGTATTTGTTTGTCTACAATAAGAAAAGTGTGGACGTGCGCCGCACCGTAAATGTAGATGCAGACAATCAACCGGTGTCCGAAGTTTTGGACGAAATCTTTAATGGTACCGACATCAGATATGT
>NZ_HF990959.1:0-2201 GCF_000432295.1 Bacteroides sp. CAG:189 | reverse complement strand
GATTGCCATTGAGATTGCTTGCGGATTTTAGGTTTAATATCTTTCTCAGACTTAAAAAAGAGAAGACAGCCCGTTACATTGTTATACAACAGTATTCCATCGTCAGTTACTTGTTTAACAACGAAATGGGATAGTCTGTACTTGATATTCTGCTTAGGCTGTCTTACTAAATGATCACGAAACCAAATTTGCTCCTGACGTATTACTTCCATGAGTCAAGCTTAGTCATAATCAATCATGCAATCATCGTCACAATAAACATAGTGCTCATCACACATGCTACAATTGTGGTATACAACAGCGTCGTCGCCTTTTGAACAAGTGTTAGATGACGAACTTACATAGCACCAACTATAATCTATTTTTTCCATAATTGTTAAATTGTAGGATTTAAAACTGTAAGATGTATTATCATGACAAAATTAAACAATATTTATCTTTCTTACAAACTTGTGGATTAAAAGTTCCACCTCAAAGAGTCCATTTATTCTCTTGATAAGAGAAAGCTAATTTCCTCAAGAGAAATGGCTACACAACATAGAAAAATATCATGAAATCGTATGCACTTTTATGAAATCAGATACTCCCCGTGTGAATATACTTTGCGCACAAAAAGGTCACCTGAAGTTCATCAATAAAAGAAAAAGCACCTGTAATTTCTCGTAAATACTTGATTTTTTTAACAAATAACAACCTAAGTTTAAACCAAGGACCTCCAGATTATGAGTCTGTTTAAATTTTGCCCGGTATTATTCTGAGAGGAAAATGTTACTATTTTGACAAGTACAGGCAGGAACTATTTTCCGAGCCAATGAGGGATGTCCAATACAGGGGGAATAACAATGTACGATATTACCCATTGTATATCAAACCATTAACCATTCGTTCAATAAACAAATGAACCGATATTCTCAACCTGCAAGAATACGCTTTTAATGTTGTGTTAAACACGTATTCTTGTCGGCAGGAATACGCTTCTTTACCAACAAGATATTAATGTTTTGCAAAAAAAGGAATGATATGCAAGAAAACGGAATTAACAATGTTAAAATCAGACGTGCGATTTTCTCACTGTACGGTATGCGACAATCTATTTTTTTACGATTGCTTAATACAAAATAAATCCCATCACCCCGGCCAGACAGATCATCAGAATCGGATGAACTTTATATCTCCAAGTAAGAATAAAAGCAGCAATGAATATTAAAATGCTCTTATAATCTATAAAGTTTTCTCCGTTCATCAGCAGCAAAGCGGCAGCTCCGATCAAAGCTACGGACATAGGCAACAGGCCTGACATTGCCGCATTAACATATTTATTATTCTTGAATTTCACAAAGAAGTAAGAGATAAACAATACCATAAGAAATGAAGGCAGACAAACAGCAACCGTCGCAACAACAGCCCCCCAAACACTCCCAGTCACCGAATAGCCAATATAAGTGGCACTATTTATCCCGATAGGCCCGGGAGTCATCTGTGAAATAG
This sequence comes from Bacteroides sp. CAG:189, assembly GCF_000432295.1. Classification (NCBI taxonomy): domain Bacteria; kingdom Pseudomonadati; phylum Bacteroidota; class Bacteroidia; order Bacteroidales; family Bacteroidaceae; genus Bacteroides; species Bacteroides sp. CAG:189. The sequence continues at coordinate 713 of NZ_HF990959.1, read as the reverse complement.
CGACAATATCCGTAAATTGCTGTAACGTCAGCCAATGATGCCGATCTACAATCTCGAACTGAATCAACGAAAGCATGGCATATCCCCCGCCAAAACCAAACAATCCGATTTTCAAATAAACATAGATTAATTGCCAATAGATCATATATCTCCTCCTTTCAATTTATCTTTTAGCCATAATGTATAAACCAATCCGCCGACAATACCCGCCAATACGATATATACCGGGGATACACCTGCTTTCCATATCAACAAAGTTCCTATGATCGGGGCTATCAATTCCATATAACCCATGCGAATAGCCTTAATGGCCGAAAGACAGGGCACCAAGATCAAAGCAACAACAGCCGGCCGGATTCCATTAAATATCCTGATGACATAAGGGTTATCCTGGAACTGATTGAAGAACAAAGCTATTATCAGTATAATGGCAAACGAAGGCAAAATAGTGCCTAAAGCACAAACCAGACTACCCCAAAAGCCTTTCAGCCTGTAACCGACAAAAATAGAAATATTAACAGCAAAAACTCCGGGCAGAGACTGGGTAATAGCAAACATCTGCATAAAATCTTCCTTAGTCATCCACTGGCGTTTCACGATTTCACGCTCGATAAGCGGAATCATAGCATATCCTCCACCTATGGTAAACATTCCTATTTTTACGAAGTTGAGAAAAAGAGTCAGATACATATATTGCTGAATACATAAAAGAT